>WFTN01000282.1 GCA_015485455.1 Planctomycetota bacterium
CTAAGAAAGTTCCGCGGCTCATCTACCAAATCGAAGGATCAACCGTGGCCTTTCGTTTCGAAGATGTGGTCGAAGATTTTACCATGCCGGTGAAAATAAAAGTGAATGACGAGCTCATTCTTCTGAAGGTCTCTGACAAGATGCAGAAGTATCGGGCCAACAGCCCAATTGAGAAATTCGATATCGACCGAAATCTCTACATTCTCTCTCAGGAAGAATGAAGAGTTTTGGACGAGATTGGGTGCGATGCAATCCTTGACAGTTCCAAGGCCATGAATCTGGCGGGCTATTCTTTGACCAGCTTGATCTGAAGGGGCCCATGAATGAGTTCGGCCTCGGTAAGCTCTCGTGGGAGGTAACCGTTTCTCTTGATGATGACACCGGTGCCTTTCGAGCTTCGCTGTCGCACGAGATGGAGGTGGCATTCGTCGGATCTCAGGATGTTTCGTCCTTGGCTATGGCGGCCTGTTTCTTCTACTTGAAATTGCTTCAGCATCTCCCCGGCCCCATCTGTGACCGTCAGGTCCGTGATTTTGTAGCGATTAGCATCGAATGAGAGGGTGAGCGCCCGGGTTTCTTGTGCTGCTAAAGCAATATCCGTCAATTGGGCCAGGACTTGTCCGTGGGCATCCAATCCCTCAACAGTGAATGATGCGTTGGGAGTGAAGTTGGGTAGAGTGACTTGTTTCCCCGGGCGGTACTTGAGGGTGATTTGGGTGCCTTCGTCGGTGAACGTTGCATCCAGGTAGAGACTTCTCAGTCCATAGAGCCGACCGATAAGCTGCTTATGATAGTCCTTGGGAAGGAGATCATGATCGCCTCTGATTCGGATCTGGCTCATCTTCAGGCCGCCTGAAAAGTCAGCGCTTATCCTCAACGCGTTGGTTTTTTCTAAGGTGATTCTCTGGGGTTCACTGCCTAAGTTGTGCACCGGAACGCGTTTGGCCTGATAACCTTTCGCGCCGACAAAGACTTCCGAAACGGATGGGTCTAAAGTGGCCACAAAGCCCTTGCCATTTTGCCGTTTGCTCCGAAGGACGTGGGTGCCCACCGCGATCTTCGGATTGATGATGGGTTCATCGTTTGCCCCAAAAACTTGATACGGCCAGGCGACGAGGGCTGGCACGGGGATGTCCCCCAAGTGAATTGTGTCGCGGAAATACCCTTGGCGAGGAAGCGCGATCGTTGTGCCGCCGCGGAGCAGGAATACTTGTGCCTCCTTGAAATGGGCATACTCAACGCTCAAGACGAATTCTCCTTTTGAATTCGTTATTGCTGTTGGCTGTTCCCGGAGCAGACCATCTTCATTGAATGTCTTGAGAGAAAGCAACTGGCCAGCAATGGGGGCACCGTTTTTGCTAGCAATCACCTTGCCGGTGAACTGAGACAAGGCCACCACTTTGAGTTTGCTTTTAGTCGTGAGCTCTCTCACTTTTCTCCGTCGTCGAAATTTTGCCGTGCCATCATCAAATCCGAATCCTGGCGCTAAAATAAACTGCCCCCTGGAGTTTGCTGGCAGTCCTTGAAAGCGAAAGGTCCCGTCTGGGGCCACATGGCAGAAAAGGCGCCTTTCTTCCCGTCTTTTGTTCCAGAGTTTGGCCTTGACGAGTTTCGGAAGCTTGGGATTGAGACTCGCTCTTTGAAGATAGAACAGTTTCAAAGATCTGAAGTTGACATCGCCTTCGATGGCGACGACGCCGGATAGTTCTTTGCCCTCCTCAAAAACGATTTCATTTCCTTGTTCTAAATCAATAGTCCCCACTTTCACTGGCCACTCTGGGGTGAGGATGGCGTAGGAATATTGGGTGCGCTCGTGACTAATCCCTTCGGGCCTAAGATAGCCGTCTATCTTGGTGGATCCATAGCCCAAGATGTTGTCGTCTTCATAGAGCACAACCCGCGCGTTGAAGAGAGGTGTTCGGTTAGGGTTGAGGACGCGGATCTGTGGTCCATGATGGGCCGTGGCTTTGATCTCTTTTGTTCTGTCTTCAAGAGGTCGGTTGTTGACTGGCTGTTGACCAGAATTGGGTCGGGGGTCTTGAACCGCACTGGATTCATGGGAGCTGAGTGAGCTGAGTTCTTGCTCGTCGCCTGATTCGGAAGCGTAGATGAAGAGGGCGACGGAAGCCGCTAAGAGGATCGATATGGCCGTAGCGACGTTGTTTTGCAGAGAGGTCAGAAGCGATTTGAACCCTGCTTGAGCCTTGGCGAGAATCGCTGGAGCGCCGACCAGGTTGGCGTCATGGAGAGCCATGGGTAAGAGGAGCAGGGCCCATGATCGCCGATCGCCGTTCATTTTCATGTCGAGTTGTTTGCGAAGCATCTCCAGGGCACGGGTCAATTGACTGCGGACCGTAGCCCCGGGGATTCGACGATTCTCAGCGATTTCTCTTGGGGTCTGCCCCATGAAATAGCGGGCAACGACGAGGCTTCGGTGGGGTTCCTTCAACTCTTCGATGGCGGCCATGAGGAAGGATTGGGCCTCCAGGGACTCAGCCACATCCTGGGGTGTCTCTGTGACTTCCCTTTCATCTTCCTGGTCGAGCCGCTGGTCGACGTGGGTGCTTCGGAGACGGTCCAGATTCCTGTGTTTGAGGACTTTGCCGAGCCATGCCCGCTCATTCCCTGGCCTGGGTGGGT
Organism: Planctomycetota bacterium; assembly: GCA_015485455.1. Classification (GTDB taxonomy): domain Bacteria; phylum Planctomycetota; family DRQF01; genus S139-23. The sequence goes on from WFTN01000282.1 coordinate 2,641, forward strand.
TCTTAACTGCTGCCAACCAAACGTCTTGAACCAGATCGTCTGCCTTGCCATCGTCGCGAACCAAGCTGTAGGCCAACCGCCGCAGGAAAGCACTCTGCTGCAATAGATCTTCGATTTGCACACGTTGTTCTGTCATGGTTCTGCTTCATAGTATCAAGTATGTTCGCCACTGTCTTTATCGTTGGGCATGGTCCATCGCTGCCAGGTTTCTGGTTTTTTGATGGCGAAAATGCCCTTCTCGGATAGTTTTCCATAGGCTTGCACGTATCATGGGTCTTGTCGTTTTGTGGCTCGCTTGCCAATTGAAGGAGAATTCATGACTTTCATGCCTCGGAGAACGCTTCTGAGTTTGGTCATGTTGTTCCTCTTGGCGGTCAATCTGGGGCTTATGTCGATTTTCTACTTTCTGCAGCCCGAGCCAATTGCTGAAGATATTGTCTGCGCTCAAGAGTTCATGCGTGCCATAGAAGGTGGCAATAATGTTTTCGAGGATGTGGACAAATCTGGCTACGAGATGGCCTATGATCTCCTTCTGCCAGATTGCCGCGAGGAAAATGAGTTCTCTTCGTTCTTTCATTTCTTTGATGAGCAAGTTCGCAACTTAGGGTTTGTGCAGTCATGGCATCGGCTGAAACGAGAGCGAGGTCATTTCAACAATCGTCTTCTTCGCTTTCGCGTCGAGTATGGCGGCCTCGATTCATCTTCTTCCTTTGTCGTCTACGAGTTGGCCTTAGCCAAGGGGCCCCAAGGTTTTGGCATTTCAGGTTATGAGCAGGTTGCGATTGAAAAAGAGGACGGTTGAATGGGCCATCGTTTTCAGCCGGATCTGGGTGTTGATGTCGGTGGGACATTCACCGATTTCATCACTCGTGACGGCAAGAGCTTCAAGCTTCTTTCTCATTCGAAGAAACCCGGGGCTGTCTTGGTGGAGGGCGCAGAGCACCTTTTTTCCGGGGAAGACTTGGGGGCATCTCGATTGCAAATTGCCCATGGTACCACTGCGGCCACCAATGCGATTCTGACCAACGACTTGGCCCCAACCGCTTTCTTGGTGACCGAAGGATTTCGCGACATCTTAGCGCTGGGCCGACAAAGTCGGCCCAAACTCTATGACCTGGAGCCTAAGCCACTCTTTGGAGGCCCGGATCGGGGTCATGTTATTGAAGTGCCGGAGAGGGTGGACGTGTCCGGGCAGGTCTTGCAGGAAATCGATTGTTCAGAAGTCATCGAGAAAGCTCTGGTCTTGTCCAAGTCGGGGGTTCAGAGTTTTGCTGTCTGCTTGCTCCACAGCTACAAGAATCCCCAACACGAACGAGTCTTGGGTGAAGCCTTGAGGCAACTTGGACTGCAAGTGACGTGTTCTTCAGAGCTCGTCCCGGAGTTCCGCGAATTCGAGCGCTTTGCCACGGCATTTACCAATGCTGGTCTGGTGCCTCTGATGCGCGGGTATGTGGCAGACCTCAAAGAACATGGGGCCAAGTTAGGGAAAACTTGGGGGCGAGAAGAGGACCCGCAGTTTTACTTGATGCAAAGTGACGGGGGGGTGATGAGCCTCGATCTCGCCCAGGAAGAACCGGTGCGCCTTGTCTTGTCAGGGCCAGCCGGGGGTGTGGTCGGTGCATGGCATGGGGCGGCCACCAAGGAACGCCAACGCCTGATTACCTTTGATATGGGCGGCACCTCCACGGATGTGGCTTTGTTGGATGGTGGGGAGCCTGTGGTTGGCCAAGCCGAGATTGCTGGGCGACCGCTCTTAGTCCCGGTTCTTGACATTCATACCGTGGGGGCTGGGGGCGGCTCTATTGCCCGCCGTGATCTAGGAGGCGCTTTGCTTGTGGGACCGAGTAGTGCTGGCTCATCGCCTGGACCAGCCTGCTATGGCTTGGGGGGACCAGCGACCGTCACAGATGCTCATGTGTTCTTGGGGCGAATTCCCAAGGGGCACTTCTTAGGTGGGAGTTTTGATGTAGACCATGAAGCCGCAGCTAAGCAGATAGAGGCCTTAGGGGCGGAGCTGGGGTTGTCGCCCATAACTTGTGCCCTTGGTATTTTGGAGGTGGCTGAGTCAACCATGGAGAGGGCTCTTCGCCGTATCTCTCTAGAGCGTGGATTCGATCCCCGGTTGTTCTCTCTTGTTTGTTTCGGCGGCGCTGGCGCTCTACACGGCGCGTCTTTGGCCAGGAAGTTGGATCTCGCCGAAGTTGTCGTGCCACGAGACCCTGGCCTACTTTCAGCCAAAGGGATGTTGTGGGCCCGACAAAAACGAGAGTATTCGGTGTCCCTTGTGGGGGTTGAAGCCAGTGAGATTCTCAGCCCAAGCTCATCGTTCTTCTCCGATCTGCGTCAGCGGGCCCAGTCTGACATGACGGCCAGTGGCGGGGATTTAGGGGAGGCTCAAGTTCTGAGTCTTTGCGACTTACGTTACGCAGGCCAAAGTTTCTCAATGACTATAGAAGTTGTTGAGGGCGAGTCATTGAATGAAAAGTTTCATCAAGCTCATCGACGCCAGTATGGTTTTGATCTTGAGGACACCGACACGGGCATTGAAGTCACCAACATTCGGTTGCGGGTTTTGGGCCAAGAGTTGTTGGCAGAGGCGGAGCCCTCAGAGACTATGGAAGGGCCAGCGCTGCCTATCGAATACGCCGCGGTGATATTTGGGGATTCTGCGGAAGACGTTCCCATATATCAAAGGGCATCCATTGGCGTCGGCCAGGGCATATCTGGCCCAGCTTTGATCGTCGAATACTCCTCCACGGTGGTGGTGCCGCCTGATTTCGAGTTGGCTGTGGAACAGGGAGGCAACCTTGTCTTGCGGTGCAAAGAATGAACCCTATTGACATTGAAGTCTTTCGTCATCGCTTTCAATCCATCGCCGAAGAAATGGGGGTAGTCCTGTGTCAAGCAGCCTTCTCTGCCAACATCAAAGAGCGCCTCGATTTTTCCTGTGCCATCACTGACGGTGACGGAGCCATGGTTGCACAGGCCGCTCACATCCCTGTGCACCTGGGCTCCTGTCATTTGACTGCCAGGCATATTTTAGGGCAGGTTGATTTGAAGCCCGGAGATGTCGTTTGCTTAAACGATCCCTATCGCGGCGGGACCCACCTGCCAGATGTCACCTTCTTTATGCCGGTCTTTCTTGACGGTGATGAAGCAGCAAGTTTTGGCGTCATCAGCCGGGCACATCATGCGGATATCGGTGGTGGAGTACCGGGATCCATGGGGGATTTCGATGAGATATTCAAAGAGGGGTTGATTATCCCTCCTGTCAAAATCGTTCGGGAAGGGATCCTGAATCTGGATATCCTTGACTTGATTTTGGCGAATGTGCGCACGCCTCGAGAACGACACGGCGACCTCATGGCTCAATTGGCCAGTGTTCGCCGAGGAAGCAACCGGCTGAAAGAAACCGCGGAGCGCTATGG
>WFTN01000283.1 GCA_015485455.1 Planctomycetota bacterium
CATTTAGATGGGGCAGGACATTGGGGATTGGCGCTAATGAAGCGTTAGGAAAACATGATTCGTTGGTGTGAAAACAGGTGTCGGATTAGCGCCATTATGGGGTGACAAGTGGCCACACCGCATGTCTGGATTGTGGGGGGGGGCTGGAAGTGGACGACGGCTATCAAAAGTCGTGAATATCACGTGAGTTATCTTGCATGGATGGATGGCCTATTTCGTGATCGCCGATGTAAAAGCGAATCCTATTGGACCGGATGAGTGGATTCGTCGAAATCTTCGCGCTATTGTCTGGCGTCAATGGAAGACACCCCGAACCCGAATCAATAAACTCCGTAAGTTCGGAGTCTATCTGAACTGCGCGGCGAAGGCGGCGTGGAACGGGCGCGGTCCTTGGTGGGATGCTGGAGTGAGCCACATGAACCTTGTGCTTACAAAGAAGACCTTTGGTCAACTTGGACTCACGAACCTTACTGAGGAACATCATCGCTTTGCAGTCTTTATGTGAACCGTCGTGTACGGCACCGCACGCACGGTGGCATGGGAGTTTGGGGGAGAGATCCACACGGCTACCCGATCGCCTTTCTCTTTGGTCTCGTCTTATCATCGCAACAAGTGACCCACTTTTCAGCACAGAGGAAAGTCTGCCAGACATTCATCGCCGTGCTCTTGGTCGGCAAAGTGATAAGTATTTGGTTTATCGCTCATTTCAGAAATGCTCTGCTAAATTCGAAAATAAAAAAATAAACTCAGACTGTTCTTGACTGTTCTTACTGTGGCCTCCATATTGCCAATCAGGTATAGAGATGGACGAGGCGTCCATCGACACAGAAAAGAAAATCAGTTTGACGATTTCATTTGGAAATCCGTGCATAGATTCGATCTAAGCGCACTTTCAAGGAATTCAGCGAACAGTTGGAGCGAGGCAATGGGTATGAACTTTCCCGTCTTCTGTTCTTGATCGGAACGGATTGCGGTCCAATTCTCCACACATTCGTCCTTGCGGTCCATTCACGACACCGTTGACATTTTTCATTCCAACGAGAACGCTGAAGTGGCCACGCCATTTGCCTTTGAGTTCTTTGCCGAAGAGGGTTTCGACAGCAGATTTTGGTCTCAGCTTTCTCGCAACTGATTTTCTTTGCCCGGTGGAACGTCGAGCACATCGTTCGACTACACAACAGTCCTGGAGGAGAAGAAAATGAAAAACATAGTACTTTGTCTATTAATCTTGATGATGTTCGTTTCTGCTGGATTTTGCCAAGGTGTTTGTGATGACAGAGGGGACGATCTTTTTAGTTCTGGACCATGCTGTACGCCGATCACGCTGCCTTTTCCCCTCGGTGGTGTGCCAATGTTGCCGTCGGGTGGAATCAACATGCAGGCTCAGTGGGCGAGCATCGCAAATTGTGGCACAGTTACCGAAGAACCTGTCACCATAAACGTTCAAATGGCCCCAGCAAGGCCAAATGTGCCGGGACAAATTGCAGGACTGTCGGCTTGCGATGAATTTCGTTTCCTTGTTACTGGTGCGAACGCTGGAGGAACGTTTTCTTTCAACATCGGCGACCCCACAAGGTGGACTCAAACCTCTTCCAATAGGGACGAGTGGATTTTGGGGAAATATACGCGCACATGGGAAGCCCTGGATGATAACGGTCTCATCAGGCAATATTATCGGTTCCTGATTTCAGGTGACATCAACTTCACGAATGGTGTTCTGGGCACACAAGTGCCTCGCTGCACACTGACCTTTACCAATGGTCTTGGCGGTGCTGCATTGATGAATGGATATATCGACATCAGCTGTCAGTCCAAGAAGCTAACCGACATCGAGCACCCATTGTTCTTGCAGTCCTGCCAGACGTGCGTGGACGGTCCCGTCGATTTTCAGGCAAGCCTCGTGATGACCCACTATATCGGATGCCAAAGTCACTTAGACACTCCAATCAATGTCAGATCTCTACTTTCAGGGAATATGAACAAACACTCGGATACGAGCTATCATCTGGTTGCGCCAAACAACTTTAATTTTTCACAAGTTGATCCGTCAATTGCCGCGATGGATTTCCCTGGCGCATCATATGGTTCGATCCGAAGCACAGTTTCTCACACCACGCTCCTCACAGATTGTGGCGTATTCGGCTATGTTCCACGCCCAGGTCCCTTGTGTCTCTACGATATGCCCCAAGCCGTGAGTAGCCTCAACACATTCACCGGCTGCTTATGCGGGGATACGGGCGCTCCGCGCTACTATGGACGCGACATTGGAAGTTACGTCAATTGTGGTGGAGTCGCCTATCCATGGTACAGTACGGAGATCGCTCCAGAAATCCCGTCCGGTTACACGGAATACAATCTGGGAACTTGGAACAGCACTGCGCGCTATGATGTAAAGGATGTTTCACCCCTCCCGATCTTGGGAACTGTCAATTACTTGGACAATTGTGATCCAAATGTGTTTAATAGCACTGGAAGTGGCGTCCCGTGCGAGCCGCTTCATCTTATTTTCGGGATTCGTACCTTCTACAACGATGTGGATCTGAATGCGAGTCCGCCCGTGATTTGGAACACCGTAGGACTTCGGTTTGTCGTTGACACTTTGATCGATTTTGGAAATCACGAGACAGGTCAAGACCGCTTGACGGCGGGAGCACCCGCCTGGACAAATATTGTGTGGACCATTTCTGAGATATAGGAGGAAGTTCATGAGGATTTACTGCATCGCATTTGCTCTAATTATTGTTCTTGCGTCCGACTTAAGTTGTCAGTCAACGCTTAATGTTCCGAGCGCTATTTTTCCGACGATTCAATCGGCAATCAATGGGGCCCTACCTGGCGACATAATTGTCGTCGCTGCGGGCACATTCGTTGAAAATCTCGTTTTTCCCGCAATCGACTTCCATCTCATGGGGGCAGGTCCTGGACAGACAATCATTGACGGCAATCAGTCCGGATCATGCATGAACTTCAGCCAACCGGTCTCCAACGCCATGATTGTAGAAGGTTTCACATTGACAAACGGAAGCGGTGACATGGTGATCTTGTCGGCCCAAAATCCGACACCAGCCGGAGGCGGCATCTTGATTCACCAGATCCTGGGATCAGCGGCCCCACTTATTGAACCGATAATTCGAAATTGTGAAATAGTGAATAACGATGCGTCCTTAGGAAGCGGCATCTTTCTCAGGTTTGCTGGCGACGTTAAATTTGAGAATTGCCAAGTACATCTGAATCCTCCTGCCGCCAGCGGAAGTCTGTCAAGCGGGGCCATCCTGTCCCAATGGTCAGTTGGCCTCAGCATGGTCGACTGCGTAATTGAAGACTACACATCGATAGGCGCGGTGGGTACCATCAACATGGATGGAACTGCTTTGACACTTAGTGGGTGCACAGTGCGCAACAACACGACACAAGCCTACTCTTCGCTCTACTTTCAAACATCAATTCCTTCACAGGCTCTGGTGATCGAGAATTGCTTGTTCGATGGCAATACAACACTGAACCCCAATGCGGGCACAATCTGGTCATCGTCGAATTCAGTGGTGCGAATGGAGAACTGCCTCATCACACGAAATACTGGGGGAGTGCTTCTCATGACGTTTAACGGGTCAAATACTAGTTCCGTTCGAAATTGTACGATCACGGACAATACCCTCGACAGCGGAGTAGCTGGCATCGTCACTGCCGTATCTCTTGGCCTGAACATAGAGAACTCGCTCGTCACGAACAATTTCGACACAACTGGAGCGGTCGTTCGTGGTCGTTTCCCGCAGTTCGGAACACCCTATGTCGCTCTGAATTCGATAGTCGAAACGCCCGGCAATACAGGATCTATTGTGAGGCCAGTTTTTGCCGACCCTCAACTCGGTGACTATCATCTTTTGCCAATGTCAGTTGGCGTGAATGGCGGGACCTCGGTAGGCCTTTCGTCCCCACTTGCAAGCATCGACAAGGATGGCAATCCTCGCGTTCAATTTGGCACCGTCGATATGGGCTGTTACGAGGCTGGACATATTTCTTATCATCACTCGGCAAGAGGGAGAGTTGGCGAAAATTTTGGCGGTCCTTTTGATGTCCTCCAGATAAACAGCAGCTCTGGGAATTCCAAACGAACCGTAACGATTCCTCTTGGAACCTCTTCCAACTTAAGCATGATTCAGCCTCCAAATGTTTCAAATCCGGCCGGTTTCGCAATTTTTGGGTTGATCGGTGAGGCTACTGAACAGACGATCACAAACGTTCCTTTGGGAATCGGCGACATGACGTTTCCGCCATGCCCAGTTCTTCCAACCCATCCCGCTCTCTTTACTCTGACCAACAACTTGGGAACTTTTTGCCCCCAACTGGTCTCATCAACCCCGACTTCTTGGACGTCTGCACCTTTCCCACCAATCTTTTTCCCATTGACGCTGACCTTCCAAGGCGTCATAGAAGAATCGCCAGGAGTTTACGTGCCAACCAACATGGTAATCTACGAAACAAAGTAGGTTCCGACTGTCTTGTCTCTTACCGCGCCAATGTGCTGAAGCATTGGCGCTTTTTTCCTTGCGGTTTCAGGGCGTTGTGCATCTGTGCATCCCGAAAGTCCACGAATCCCTTCCCGGGCGCAAATCAAGCTCGCGATTTTCGAGGGTAACTGGTGATTTGGAGTTTGATGGCAATGCAGACCTAAGACCGAAGAGGTAACGAGATCCTGTGATCAGAGTCGATGGACGCAGGGCGGGCTCAACACGATATCTGCGACCATATTGTTCTCTCTTTCAAAGTCTCAAAAACGGTTGTGAACAGAGTCCAACTCGGGGAGCTTCGACACCCAAAGTCGAACCATGACAGAGCCCGCGCCCAAAAAGTGCGGGCTCATCTTATGCCCCGGCTCTTCCACAATGACCAACGGTGTCGGGGATTAGGGTTCGGCGTTGGCGAGGCCAACTGGGCTACGTCGTCTCAGTATCCCGATGGAGTCACGGCGCATCTGCCAACTTGCGCCACCAAGTTCTCAAACCTCTCTGTAGGCTCTCTGTTTTAGCGCCCATGAATCAGCGTGGCGCTTAACACCAGTCGCTTGACATTGTCAGTTAACACAGATCGGAGAGGGCAGTGCGTCGAAATTCCGACCGCGTAAGTCGTTTCCGAAAAATCACTTCGAATAAACGTTGGGGACTGACGAGTACGGTGAGATCCGAGGGACATTTCGGGCCAAGAGTGAGAAAAAGAGGATAGAAATGGCGAATAATGCTGTTTCCTATAAATCCTTCACACTCAATGGAGACAGCCTTAGGAGTTAAGACGTGGCTTCAGTTTCATCGTGGATAAGACCGGTGAGATCCTCTTCGAGTCCCGGTGAATATATTGAACCTTGTTGCTCGATGTCGGCTTTGGCGGTTTTTCCG
>WFTN01000284.1 GCA_015485455.1 Planctomycetota bacterium
ACATGGGGATGGTCTTTCAGGAGTTTGAACTTTTGGAAGCCCTCACTGTTCGGGAGAACATTCTCTTGCCTTTCATTCTCGAGCCCACATTGGGTGAACCAGGAGAATTCGAAGGGGAGCTGGGGCGCTTGTCGCAGCGAGCAGGTATTGGCTCATACTTGGATCGAAAACCGAAAAGACTCTCCCAGGGCGAAAGACAGCGTGTCGCGATTTGCCGCGCTTTGATTCTGAGTCCGCCCATTTTTCTTGCCGATGAACCCACAGGCAATCTCGACCCTTCAACACGAGAGAGTGTATTGGATCTGATGGAGGAAGAGATTCAAAGACTCTCGGCTACTCTCGTAGCAGTGACTCATGACCATGACATTTTAGAGCGCTTTGACCGAGTCGTTGATTTTGCCACTTTTTTGGAGACGACGAAATGAAAGCAAAAGTACTGTGCTTCTTCCTTTGCTTACTCACTTGCTCTTTTTTGCTGAGCTGTGGTGCAGGTCAACAATCAAAGGAAAGAGAAAAGCGTGACAAGCCCATGGTTCTGGCGACTTTCTTTCCGGTCTATTATTTGACCAAAGAAATTGCTCAGGACAGCATTGACTTATCTTGCCCTTTGCCTGACGGTGCCGATCCTGTCTTTTGGCAACCCAATGATGAGGAAATCGCTCATCTTCAAGAAGCCGATCTCATTGTGACCAATGGTGCGGGTTTCGAACGATGGACTAAGAACATCAGCTTGCCCACTTCACGGGTTATAGAGTCTGCAAGTTCTCTCTCTGAGGAATTTATCTACATCAAAGAAGCCATGAGCCACAATCACGGCATTGGTGGAAAACACAGCCATGCCGGGTTGGATGGGCACACCTGGCTCGATCCTGTGAACGCCAGGGCCCAAGCCAAAGCGATCTTGGCTGGTCTCATTCGCCTCTTGCCAGACCGGGAAGATGAGTTTCGCAAACGTCATCTAACTTTGGATCAAAGAATGGCAGCTTTGGTCAAGAAATTTGAGACCTTGAGGCGAATGGCAAAAGGCGTACCCCTTTTGGCATCTCATCCAGCGTACAACTATGTTGCCCGTCGATTCGGACTCAATTTGGTCACTTTGAACTTAGTTCCTGACGGCAAATTGAGTCCAGATGACGTGGAGAAGGTCAAGCAGGCTGTCAAAGGGCATGATGCCAAGGTTATGTTGTGGGAAAGTGAGCCACACCCTGACATCGTCGCTCAGTTGCACGATGAATTCGCCATGAGATGCGTTGTGTTCAGCCCATTGGAAGATCCAGCACTTTGTCGAGGGCCGAATCCCGGCGATTTCTTGGCTCTTATGGCCGAGAATCTAGAGAAAATGACTCAGGCCTTGGCGAATCGATAGAAAACCCTGAGAATTGGCAGAAGAAGAGAGTCCCCAGGGGTGTCCAAATCACCTCCGGGAGCAAACATGCCGACCCTTCTCAGAAGAAGGCTCTGGCCCACCGAACAAGAAAGTCTTAGGACAGGGAGTATCGTTTCAGATGTCAGAAGAAAACGACAAACCAGCGCGACGGGCACCGGTACGTGCCCCCGCTAAGCGCTCGAGTGGAAGTTCAGGAAAGTCCCGCAGTCGCAGCCGATCATCCAAGCCCTCCTCAGGTGGGGGACCAAACAAGGCGGTTTTGGCCGTCGTATTGACAGTCGTTGTTATCGGTGGTGCGGCTTTCGGATTGGGCGTATTTGACAGCCCCAAGAAGGAAGATCCCAAGGTCGACAAGAAGACCAAAGTCGCCGACGCTGGGCCCAAGAAAAAGGGCTCCAGTGTTTTTGATGCAGGGGCCGTGAGCAATCAAGAGACAGCACCCAAGCATGTTCGTGTCACTGGGCGAGCACCTAAGACAATCAAGAAAATGAAGGACATAACTAAACACCTGGGGCATCTCTACATCAGTAAGGAGCTTGAGGAAGAGATTCACGCCTTCGTCAAGGATGTGGAAACTTACAAGCGTGAACGCTGGGATGCCGACAAGAAACTACGAGCAAGGAAGAAGAGGCTTATAGCGAAAATCAGTTCGGCCAAGGCAGATCGATTCTTGTCGGGTGCTGATGCTGATCTGAAGTCTTTCAATGACTTCACTCGCCGTCGGGAAGTCCATTTGCGGGGCGCTGATGACAGTCTCTTGCCTGAGCCTTTTATTGGGATTGCCCATGAACCCTATGTTTTCATGGTTCAGGCTCATAAAGATGGGGGCGAGAAGGAGATTGCTGCTGAAGTTTACGATTGGATGGTGCAGCTCAAAGCTGAGTTTCAACGTTACTTCGATGGCACCTTGAAATTAGAACCTAAGGACAAAGACAGTCGAATCAAGATCGTTTTGTTCCGCAAGTACAAAGACTACGCCAACTACAACCGCATCAAGAACCCTGAGCGTGATATCTCCTTTGCTCTGGCTCACTACGAACCGGACAAGCGTCGCCTTTGCGTGCCTCTTGATTTTGGTGGTCGTATCAGCAAAGGCGACAAGAAACATGCCTTCCGGGAAGTGATGTTCCATGAAGGCACCCATCAAGTGATGCACTATTTCACCAATAAGTCTCACTTAAGTGCCTACGGTGCTATGTGGTCCGATGAAGGGGTTGCGGAGTATTTTGCTGGCCATGCCATCGAAGACGGGAAAATTAAGTTTGGCCGCATCAATAACCGCATTGAATCTGTGGCCAGGGATGACAAAGACAATAAGAATCGCATTACTATGATCGAGCTCCTCACTTGGTCTCGCGCCAAGATGGAAAGGGCACGAGAAAAAGGAAAAGCCAAGGAGTACATCGCTCAGCGGATTCACAGCCATGTCTATTCCCAAGGTTGGGCTATGGTCTATTTCTTCAACAACTTTATGGGTGGCATCTACAAGGACAAATTCTTGGAGATCATGAAACTCCAGATTGAAGATGGCGATGTGGGGCTCACAGTCTGGCGCCGACTCTTCTCTGATGCCGAATTTGACAAGATTGAAGTGCAATATTTCGATTACTTAGACAAAATGACCGACGCCTATAGGACTCCAGGGGTGATCAAGAATCATACCTGGATCGAAAAAGACGAGAAGAAAGAGTCCAACTAAACTGAGACTTAAGAAAAAAAGAAGTGGCAATCTGAATCGCATCAGATTGCCGCTTCTTTTCTTGGGCTCAGACTTGCGTTAGTCGTCTTTCACGACCACGCTATTTAGTCGTCGTTAGTGGGTGGTTTCATCCGGTCAGCGAGGGTTCCTGGCAACACCTCAACAGGCAAGATGTCGTCTTCTTCGTCGCCGATCATTTTTCCCTTGTTGGTGACTTTCTGCCAGGGGATCAACTTGCGATTCAAGACGTGGTTTCTCATGACCAACTTTCGATTCAGCCAGTTGTAGTAGCGATTGTACTCAAGCTCGAATTTTTCCCATTTCTTGAGGTCGACACTGTTGGAGTTTTCGTCCCACAGACCCAAGCACTTGAGGAAGAAATCGCGACCGGTCTTTCCGTCTAGCTCACCCTTCATGTAGGTGAGGAAGCCCTGCTTATATTTTCCCGTTGGCCGGTCTGTTATGAGGACCATATCTTTGTCGTTGACATTGAAATTGTAGAGGAAGTAGACCAAGAGCCATCCTTGGGCATACACCATGAGGTTCTTGTTTTGCTTGCCGTTGGCAATGTTCATTTGGCGGTCGGCAAAGGTGAGGCCCAGGAGTTGCCAAAGGGTGTATGCCGCTTCTTCGTTTTGCCGCCAACCGTTAAGGCGACCCCCTTGAAGTACACCTAACTCGAAACGGAGTTCTTTGGTTTTTGGATCGAGGAATGCTGCGGTGCCGCCGAAGTACTCAGCTACGCCTTCCTGGAACCAATAGGATCGACTCAAGAAGTTGGAGACGGTATCTCCTTTGGTGTGGTATGTGATCAGTTGGTGAGTACCTTCGTGGTACATGGTGTCTCGACCGGCCTCATCTGAGAGAATGATGCGATCGGAACCGTGTTCAAAGTGTCCTAAAGCCCCCTGCAAGGTCTTACCTACCGCATATTGCCGATAGGAGGAGAGACGTTTGAAAATCACGATAGGCATGGGGGATGTGATTTCTTTGAGCTTGAATGTTTTGGAATATTCGCCGTGGAAGAGATGGATGAGCTCGTCCATCTGTTTGCCTTTCTTCTCGGCTATTTTCGATTCATTCCAGCCACTGTCTCTCTCAACAATGAAAAGATAGGGGTGGTGTACGCGCCCAACCCATTTATAGGATGAGAGGTTCTTCTTGTTCTTAAGATATTCCTTTGTCTCGGCTAAGAGCTGATAGGCCGCTTTGGTGAATGGGTCTTTGAGTTTTTCTTCGTGCTCAGCTTTTCGCTTTGCCACCAGATCGTCAATTCCCTTGTAGGCCTTCATTTTAGGGAAATCTTTCGGTAGCCATTTCTTTCCATCAGGGCTCTTGACGGACGCCTCGGCAACAGCTTCGATTAGGTCTTCGATGATCTTGATGTCTTTGTCTTCGTCCATGAAGGGGAGAGACAAATAGGAGGTTAAGTCCTTGGTGTCTTCGACGTAACCCAGTTGGCGGCGCAGATCATTGTTGTTCGGATCGGCCTTGAGGGCGATTTCCCATAGGTAGTCCATTTGCTTAGCCAGACTCTTGGCTAAAGGGTCGCGCTCCCCAACCGCCTTTCCTTTCTCAGCGTCGATGATTTTCTCGGCCCAATGGCGAAGTTGCGCTGCTTTTTTGGGGTTGCTTTCGTCTACACCTTGAACAAGTTTCTTGAAGGAAGAGACAATCTTTGAAGCGGTGTCTGATGAAAGCAATTGCAGGTCTAAATCGTCTGGGTCCCCAGCGGCGATCTTGCCTTTGATCCAATTGCGAACGTTGTTGAGGTCTTCGATATTGCTGCCAGCCTCTTCCATCTTCTGGCGAGCGATTTCGGCGGTACTTGAATCGCCGCTTGTCGTGCTGTCTGCACTGTCGCCACAGGAGGAGTTTAAGAGTCCAAGAACGAGCAGGACGGCCAAGATTCCGAATCGATTGAGGTTGTGCATGATTCCTATCTTTTTTGACAACAACATAAGGGGTCTATCTCCAATGAAACTGGCGACATGGGCCAAGTTACCTTTGATCTTATCGCTCTTTTGCGGGGCAATCGAGGTGACATGTCTTCTGTGGGGTATATTCGCTCAAAGTGTAGCCTGGTGGGACTTTAGCCCCGGTGCACCCTTTGTATTACGAGTCTTTTGTCTTTTTCTTTCGCTGCCATTGGGCCTGAATCGTGTCACGCATGGCTTGGGAGTGCATATTGAAGTTTCTGGGTTGGTGCTTGCCCGGAAAGCACTTCCACAAGAATGAACCGACAATGGCCGGCTCAGCGGCAATGGCCCTGAGCGCCTCTTCTAAGCATAATTTTTGCAATTCTTCGGCCTTCGCGCCTCCTGTGGCGTAGTCCCAGGGCTCAAATGGTGCTTTGTTCGATCGATTGTAACCAAGTTCTGTGAAGCAGATTTTCTTGCCAGTCTGTTTTTCGAGATGACGCATTCTCTTCGTTATGGATTGCCAACCTTGACGGATGTTTGCCCGCGTGGGATCTAATTTGGGAGATGCAGATGCGGATAAAAGCGGGAAGTAGGCCTGAATGCCCACGACATCCAAATCTTGCCAAAAAGTGACTTTTTCGAAATCAGTCCAATTGGCGGCGTAGGTGAGAGCCCCTTTGTATTCTCCACGAACGGCTTTGATGATTTTTTGCCAGCGGTTTTTGTGACCAACGAAACGGTCCAATTCTGTTCCCACGACGAAGGCGTCTGCTCCCTTGGACATCCGGGCCAAAGTGACGATCCAATTCTGGTAGCTGTTGTAGAAACGGTCGAGTTCTTCTTTCTTGGTGAACTCGATTTCTCCTCGCCAGCTAAACTTGGAGCCCCAATAGGCAATATGGGGTTTCATGAGGACTTTTAGCCCCAGCTTGTGGGCTTCGCGGATGGGGCGGCTAATCCAGTTGGGTGCCTCTTTGGCGCCGATGAGACGGCTGGTCACTTGGCCGTTATTGCGAATTCCTCCGTAAGGATGGATGGTGATCCAGTTGACCCCCATTTGCTTGAGGCCCCTCATGGTTTCCACCATAGCATCGCTGCCCCAGCTTCGGCCCGAACCCCGGCAAGAAATGGTCATGCCTCGGACTTCTTCCGACTTGGTTCTCTTATTTTGGGCGAGAGCGGGCCAGCACGTTGCCATGAGGCACAAAATGATGAAAATTCTCATGGCCCGATCATACCTTGATTGGCATCAAATTGGCTGCCCTTTTTGCCCGAGTTTGCTTCCTGGTTATAAGGAATTGCTCTCTTAGTCTTTCGAAAGGCCTCCAAAAGCATGAGTCGCGTATTTGTCGCTTACACCGGTGGAACGATTGGCATGGTTCCTGGGGCTGGGGGGTTCGTCCCTAAGCCCGGGGAATTCCTCGATATATTCAATCATTTGGACTTTGTGGGGGCTCCAGAATTACCCGATTTCGTCATCGAGGAATTCGATCCTATTCTCGATTCCGCCAATATGCGCCCAACAGATTGGAACCGCATTGCCTCTATCATCGAGGAAAAATATACGGAGTTCGATGGTTTCGTCGTCCTCCACGGCACGGACACCATGGCCTACACGGCCTCGGCTTTGTCTTTCATGTTGGAAGGGTTGAGAAAGCCAGTGATCTTGACTGGTTCCCAAATCCCTCTTTGCCGCATACGGAGCGATGGCTATCGGAATGTCGTTGAGGCCATGACTTTGGCGGGGGACTATTCAATTCCTGAGGTCTGTATCCATTTTGGTGGTCGACTCTTGCGGGGCAATCGGGCGACTAAAGTGAGTTCTGCTGCCTTGAAAGCCTTTGATTCTCCCAATTTCCCTTTTCTTGGCCGGGTGGCCACAGGTTTCAAGGTGCGGGACGATCTTGTTCGTCGCAGTCCCCATGGGGCTTTGAAGGTTCACTCCTTGGGACGGTCACGGGTGGGCGCTTTGAGAATTTTTCCTGGAATGGAAGCCGAGATCTTGGAGAACATTTTGCGTCCGCCACTCCAAGGTTTGGTGTTGGAATGCTATGGGGTTGGCAATGCACCCGTGCAAGACGGGAAGATCCCCGCCGTCATTGAATCAGCTTGCAGACGGGGGGTTGTGGTGGCGATTGCCAGTCAATGCTCCGATGGCACCGTTGATTTAGGGGGTTACGCCACCAGCTCGGCCCTGGCTCAGGCAGGAGCCATCAGTGGTTTGGACATGACCGTGGAAGCCCTCATGACCAAGATGATGTATCTCATCGAGTTGGGTTTGCCCACCGACCAAGTCAAGTATCGCTTGGGAGTGAGCTTGCGTGGTGAACTGAGCTGAGCTTTGGTGTTTGGCCATAGATCAGAGACCCAACCTAGTTGTCCCGGAGTTCTTTGAGTTCCTTCTTGAGGCGCTTTAACTCTTCTCGCATTTCCGGCAATTTGGGGAAGATCACTTGAGCCCGCAGGGTCTTGGCATGGGACACCGCTGGCGACCCCGAGACAAAACTTCTCTGAGAGATGTGTTTGGTGACACCACTTTGAGCTCCAATCATGACTTGGTCAGCAATGTGGATGTGGCCAATAATGCCTGCTTGACCACCGATCATGCAATAGTCACCAATCTTGGTTGAACCTGAAATCCCCACTTGAGAGATGATGATCGTTCCAGATCCGATTTCGACGTTGTGGGCCACTTGGACTAAATTGTCAATCTTGGTTCCCTTGCCGACGCGAGTTTCTCCGAAGGCGGCTCGGTCGATGGTGGTATTCGCGCCAATTTCAACGTCGTCCTCTAAGACCACGATACCCAGCTGAGGAACCTTTTCGTTGCGCCCTTCATTCTGAACATAGCCGAAACCATCGCTGCCAATGACGGCACCGTCTTGGATTCGAACACGGTTCCCAATCCAGGAGCGTCTGCGCAGGGAGACATTGCTATGAATGACAACATCGTCTCCCAAAACACAGCCTTCTTCCAGAGAGACACCGGGGCTCAGGCGAACCCGGTCGCCGATTCGACAGTTTTCGGCGATGGAGACGAAGGGACCAATGTCCGGGGATGAACCGATCTTGACGTTAGCCCCGACCCAGGCTTGAGGATGTATTCCCTGAGGATCCGGCTGGGGGTCGAAGAATGTGCGGAGAATCTTGGCAAAGGCAATTCTGGGGTTTTTGACCAAGACCAGAGTTGCAGAGACGTCCTCAACGGATTCTTTGCATACCAAGACCGCGGCTTGGGAGGACTTGGCACGGCTTAAGTTCTTGTCGCCCTCGAAGAAAGAAATCTCCTTGGCCCCAGCAGCGTCCAGGCTGTTGGCCCCGCTGATCTTGATGTTTTCGTCCCCCACAATCTGGCCGTCCACCAGGGTAGAGATATCGGTCAGTGCGATCGGTTTCATAGCTATACAATGATCCTTGGTAGATTTTTCTGGCCGTTGCCCTAAACCAAGAGCTTTTGGGGCGCTTGTTGTTTCTTTTCGCCATCATGCACCTGAGAGGCCTTGTCTTCAAGTCAGAGAAGGTGACTTGCGTAGTCCTGGGCAGAAGGGGCATAATCAGTCATGCGAATGATCTATTTCTTGACCATCGTTTGCAGCCTGCTCTTGGGCTGTGGAAAAGAGGCCAAAGACGAAGGCAGCCTTCGTGTTGCTGTCGCGTCGAATTTTGCTCCGATTCTCAGAGAGCTAAGCAAAAGCTACACAGAAGAATTTGGTCAAGAAGTTGTGCTTACATCTGGTTCAACGGGGGTTCTTTACGCCCAGATCGAAAATGGTGCCC
>WFTN01000285.1 GCA_015485455.1 Planctomycetota bacterium
ACTTAGATGAGCGCGGCTTCATTCAGGTCAACAACAAGCTGCAAACAAGTGTCGCCCATATTCACGCTATCGGTGATGTTTGCGGTGGCATGCTATTGGCCCACAAAGCATCAAAAGAAGGTTTAGTGGCGGCAGCAGTGATTGCTGGCAAGAACGAAATTTACGACGTTAAAGCCATGCCCGGGGCCATCTTCACGGTCCCAGAGATCGCCACCGTGGGATTGACCGAAGATGAAGCCAAGAAATCTGGCCACCAAGTGCGTGTTGGCAAATTTCCCTTTGCAGCCTTGGGCAAAGCCTTGGCATCTCGACACACAGAGGGTTTTGTCAAGATCGTCGCCGATGAAGAAACCGACCGCGTGTTGGGCATCCATATCATTGGAGCCCATGCATCCGACATCATCAGCGAAGCTGCTTTGGCCATTGAGATGGGGGCATGCGCTGAAGACATTGGTTTGACTGTCCATCCTCATCCGACTTTGGGCGAAAGTCTGATGGAGGCAGCGGAAGCCGTCCACGGCATGGCTATTCATATCTTCAATCCGAAGAAATAAAGACGAAGGGGAAGAGAACGACGTGATTCCATTTGAAATCCGACATCTCTTCCCCAGTTCCTACGAAGATTCATTGGCCCTACAACTTGAATTGCTGAAGTTGAGGGCCAAAAATAGGATCCCCGACACCCTCATTCTCACAGAGCATCTACCTGTCTTCACCGCTGGCAGGGCCGCGACACCCGAGAGTTTTCCCAAAGATTCCGAGATCCCAATTGTCACCATCAGTCGAGGTGGCCAGGTCACTTATCATGGCCCCGGACAAGTCGTTGGATACTGGCTGAGGAAACTAGAAAGAAACAATCGTGATCTCCACGCCCACTTGAGGCTTATTGAGCAAACCCTCATGGAAGCCATTCAAACCTTGGGTATCGCTGCCAATCGGAACGAAGGTCTCACCGGCGTTTGGGTCGGCCCCAAGAAAGTTGCGTCCATCGGCGTCGCTGTCAGGAGCTGGGTGACTTTTCATGGTTTTGCCCTCAATGTCAATGTCGACCCGGAGATTTACCATGAGTTTCGACCCTGCGGGCTCTCCGGGGACGTCATGGGCGATCTCACTCAATTTTCAACTTCTCCTCTTTCCATTTCTGATGTCCTCCCTGCCATCGAAGAAGCTTTCCAGGGCATCTATTTTTGATGGGAGAGGCAGGCCTCGTTAACTCACTTCCAAGCAAGTGTTTACTGCGACCTTCTTGGGGCAGCAAAAGTCTTGCCCCCAAGTCAAACACAGGTGAGCTTCAGACGGCTGCCATCTGATCCTTCTTTTCTGGTTTGCTTCGCTCCAGAACTGTATAAGTAGAAACGGATTCGATCGTCTCGCGTTTACGAAAGCCAGTCATGTGTCAACGATTCCTACTCTTAGCTTTTTGCATATTGAGCTTTGCTCAGCAGGCCAAAGCCCAATTCGACCTCAATGGGTCCAATGCAAAACAAACGATCCAGGGGCAAGTGGGCAACCTTGTCGACCCCATTGACCATGACATCGATGTGGTGATTCCAACGACTTTCCAGCTCGCCATCGAATCAGGCATGAACCCATTTTCACCGGTCACGACTCTTATGAGCCGCCTCCAACCGACACCTGGAGTCATTCCAACTCCATGGGGCGGCAGCCTCGATTTGGGGACCTTCGATCCGGTGACGACTTTGGGCAATGTCGAAATCCTTGCGGACGGCATCACATTCCAAGGGGGTAATCCATTCTTAGACCAATTCTGGCTGACAGATGGTGGCAATGCTTCCCAGGGGATTGCACCAAGATTAGAGCTGAACATCGCACTCAGCCCATCCGTCTTTCAACCAGGAGAAATTCTGATTACCAGAGCGTTTCAGTCCATCGTTTCTGACCCAACGAATGCACCTTTTAACCTCGATAACACGGAAGTCACCGACGCCAATTTTCGTTTTGGTCAGGAGTCTATTTTGCAAACAGGAGAAGACGGATTCGTAACCGTCGACTTCCTCCCCGGATCAACTTTCAATTTTCATGGACAGACTTACACCCAGGTGCACGTTCACGCCAATGGCTTCGTCACCTTTGGCGGCCCAACCAACCTGAGCAATGGCGGGGCTGACAATGACCACGCTGGCTGGATGAATGATCAACCCTCTATTGCCGGGTTGATTTCCGATTGGTCGCCGACTGCCAATAGCCCCACGGACGGAATTCTTTACGAAGAACGGAGCTCATTGGTACGCATTGCCTGGGGTGACCCCCGGGCCCAGACCTCTGGCTCCATCAGCCACTTCATGGATTCCGACGCCAACCGTTTCGAGATCATTTTATCCCTCGATGACGGCCAGAATCCGCTGGAGGGTACGTTCGCTCTCAGTTTGGCCAGCTTAGACCCAGGTGCACAAGTTGGTTTGGGTCGTGGTCTTTTGGGCCACACCCCTGGTGGGGCCAATCTTTTGGGAGGTGCCTTCGACGTGAACCTCCGCGTCACTGCCCAATCCGGTGGTCCCGGGATTGCCCAAATAGAAGAACACGACTTGGGCGGTAACAACGCCAGCAATCTCGGTTGGGACGGAGGTGGATCACTTCGCAACTACAACCAAATAACCCAGCACTGGGACGGCACTGTGCTCACTTTCCAGCCCAAATTGGGAGCTGGAATCACCGGAAGTGCCGGTTACGACAGTATTCCCCCGGCCCAGTTGCCAGGCGACCAAGCCCAATCCTTATCATTAGGAACCATCAGCAACGAAGGGGAGCTCTTGACGATCAGCGGTTCCTTCCTGGGATTCGATCCCATGGCTACAGGGGCGGGCTCCGTTGTCTTCGATCCCGCAGGAACAAATGGCGGCCCTTTTATGGGGGAAATTTTGGTGATCTTGGATGATACAGGGGCCAGCGGGCCTTTGTCGTTCAACAACCCCCAACCCGCGGAATCGAGGGATGGGCAAACCCTGGCTCTTAACACCCCAGATTTCTTGGGGGCACCTGCGGGGCTCTATGATGTAGAAGTTCGATTCGCTTCCGGCAAGATCGTGCCTTTCAGTGTCAATGTCGCCCCTCAGGTCATTTTCAATGCAGTATTCGTGCAAAATGACGACGATTTCGTGGCCCATAATTTGAGTGTGCCCGTGACTCTCTATGGTCAGACATTTAACCAGATGTTCGTAGGCTCCAACGGATATGTGACCTTCGGAGCTGGAGCGAATATCAATAGTGGTGGCCAATTTTCGATGAACACAGGATATGGCACCCCCAACAACGTAGGCGTGGCCGTCTTGTTCACTG
>WFTN01000286.1 GCA_015485455.1 Planctomycetota bacterium
GGCTCCAATTGCCCCATGATTACTTTCAATAGTGTGGATTTGCCGGCACCATTGGCGCCAACGATTCCCAAGCGGTCTTCTTGTTCCAGGCGTACATCAAGATTCTCAATGAGAGTTTCCTCACCATAGCCAACTCTCAACTCTTCAATATCTAAGACTTCAGTCCCCAAACGTTTCTTTGGGCTCAGGGCCAGCCGAATCTCTTGATCTTCAGGTCGAGGCGCGTCGAATTGCTCCAAGCGATTGAGACGTTTGAGTCTACCTTTGGCTTCTTTGGTCCTCTGACCACCGATGTGTTTACGGATGAATTCTCTTTCCTTGCGGATGAAGCCCTGTTGCTCCCCAAAGACCTTTCGGGCTCGAGCTCGCTCATCAGCCTTGCGGGTTTCGTATTCAGAATAGCCGCAACCGTAATCAGTAACCCCACCAGCGGCTACTTCTAAGGTGCGTTTGGTGACCCGGTCGAGGAAGTAACGATCATGGGAAACAATCATGCAAGCCCCATGATACTTGTCGAGATAGCTCTCCAACCACTCACAACCCTCGATGTCGAGATGGTTGGTGGGCTCATCAAGAATCAGAAGATCGGGTTCGCGCAACAGGAGCTTTCCTAATGCTAAGCGTCCACTTTCGCCGCCGGAGAGTTTGGCAACACAGCGGTCAAGTAGCTTCTTGCTCAAACCCAACCCCATGAGGACACTCTCGACTTTAGCACGAATGCCATACCCCCCGAGCTGCTCAAACTGCTCTTGCTGGTCGGCGAGCTTGGCAAGTTTGCGATTCATCACTTTTTCATCGGAGACTTCAGCCAATTCGGCCTCCAAGACGCGCATCTCTTTCTCTAAGGCAAAGACATCATCAAAGGCCCGCATGCCTTCATCAAGCACGCTGTGGTCTGCATCATAATGGTTGTGCTGTTCCAGGTAGCCTACGGTGGCCGTTCGGCTGCGCATGATGGTCCCGGTGTCAGGCTCATCCTTGGACAAGAACAAAGAACAGAGTGTTGACTTGCCACTGCCATTAGGACCGACAATGCCAACTCTTTCGTTTGATTCGATCTCAAACGACACGTCTTCGAAAATCACGCTGGCATCATGGGCTTTGGAGACATCTTTTAGGGCAACAAGAATCATAAACTTTCGTCCAGCTTCAACACAGTTTCGGCAGCAGTCAGCAATTTGCGCAAGTCTTCATGTTGTAGCAAGTTTAGCGCTTGATCGAAGTCATACCAGTCTCCACAGGAATGCTCTTCCGACAAGACCACATCTTCTGTGTTCGTCTGCCCGAGAAAATAGGTCACCACTTTCTCAAATTTTTCACTCCCGGGGTATTGCACTTCATAGGTGAGGACTTCGCGGAAACTGTCATCTAAGACGATGTCGGCAATACCCGTTTCCTCTTGCAACTCTCGCTCGGCGCAAGCGTGTGCATCTTCGCTTGGCTCTTGGTGACCTTTGGGGAACCCCCACGTGTGGTGCAATGCGTTGGCAAGGAGCAAATAGACCCGATCATTTCCTTGACGGCGCCAGAGAATCACCCCAGCGGCCTTTTTCGTTATTTTTGACATGGTTGGACTATACCGTATTGAACTCTCCAAGTCCTTGTCTTGCCAACATGTTATAGTCGACCCCTAGGTCATGTTGGATACACACGCAAGGGAGAGCTGTCGTGACGCGATGCACTGCGCTTTGGCTTCTTGGTTTTCTTACCCTCATCAGTGGCTGCTCAAGCAGTACCCCTGGTGGCCGCTGGCTCTACGACGAGAGCACGCCCCCCAAACTGTTGGACGCAGAAATTCGCATGAACACCCTGAGACGAGCAAAGGGGGATAAGAAACCAGATATCCGCATTATCAAAGTCGTGGACGGTGAGATTTTCTGTTCCTTATCATCCCGCGTTCGCAATGTGGAAGGCGAAGGCACTTTGTCTGCCAAAGAATACGGCCAAATTTGGTCGTTAATTGAAGAACTGGGGGGCTTCGATCAAGAGGCCGAAGCCCCGGATCAGACCGGTGGCTACTACCACGCCATTTCGTTTCGGCTGGGTCACCGCCTGGGACAATCCTCTGCTCAAAATCGCTCCAATTTCCTGGGTTTAGGGACGACCGAGATTCAGGCACGTTTGAGTTTGGCCAATGCCATTACCAGAATTGTCGAAGCCAACGTGACCATTCGAGAGATGGCGCCCCCTCCAGAAAGCGATTCGAAGAAGAAATGAAATCTCTTCTTTCACGCTATCTCTTAGAGCTGCGGGTTGTCATCGAAACTTTGGATATGAAACCCTGGGAAGAGCTAGCCAAGGAAATAGCTCATCATCCCAGGCTCTTTGTCGCTGGTTTGGGGCGAACCGGAGCTGTCATGCGGGCCTTCGCTGCGAAGTTAAATCAACATGGAAGAGACACCCATGTGGCCTTGGAGCCTGGAACCCCCGTTCTGAAGTGCGACGATCTTTTGTTCATCGGATCGGGATCAGGCACCACAGAAACCATGGTAGCCGTGGCCAAAGAGGCCCAGAAGAAACAGGTTCGTGTGATCGTAGCCACCGGAAACTTACTGTCTCCCTTGGGGCAATTGGCTGATCAACGCCTTCTGATTCCCCCTCTATTGCCCCCAGAACCCTTAGATGAAGATGAAATTGCCGGTCCAGTCCAAGCTGGATTTGAGCAGACTCTCTTCTTGGTATTGGACGCTTTGGCAGCTCGAATTACAGGGACCGAGCCTCAGCCCAAGGGCGGTTTCGATATTCCTTCCTGATTGTTGGCGTAACAGCTAAGTACTAATGGACTTATGGAATCGCGTTCGAAATGCCGCAGTTGAAAACCGAGGCAGATTTTCGTTAGCATTCCAGCTCATGGCTGTGCATGGGTTTGCATCGCCATTCGGTATTCGAACTCCGTGAGGTCACCATGAACGACGCCTTTATCGTTTCTGCGGCAAGAACCGCAATCGGCAAATTCCAAGGAGCATTTGGTGGTGTGCGCGCCCCGGAATTGGGGGCAGGAGCCATCAAGGCTGCCATCGAACGAGCTGGAATAGCTCCAGATTTGATCGAAGACGTCATCATGGGTTGCGTCCTTCAGAGCGGCTTAGGACAAAATCCCGCCCGCCAAGCCCTCCGGGCTTCAGGAATCCCAGACACTGTGGGTGCTTTGACTATCAACAAGGTTTGCGGCAGCGGATTGAAAGCAGTGGCGTTGGCAGCTCAAGCTATCCGCGCTGGGGATCACCATGCGGTCATCGCCGGAGGCATGGAAAACATGACACAATCGCCTCACCTGGTGCCGAATTTACGCTCGGGATTGCGCCTGGGGAATGGCCAGCTCCTCGACAGCATGGTCAATGATGGGCTTTGGGATGTTTACAATGATTTTCACATGGGCATGACAGCAGAACTGGTGAGCGACAAATACCAAGTCTCCCGGGAAGCTCAGGATGCCTACGCCGCCGAAAGCCATCGTCGTGCTGTTGATGCCATGGAAAAGGGTCTCTTCCAAGAAGAGATCACAGCTATGGAAGTCAAAGGCAGAAAGGGCGTGGTGAACGTCGTTGAGGAAGACGAAGGGCCAAGAGCTGGCAATGATCAAGCAAGCTTGGGGAAACTGCGACCCGCTTTCAAACGTGACGGAGGTACGGTCACAGCTGGCAATGCATCCAGCATCAATGATGGTGGCGCTGCCTGCTTTGTCGCCAGTGGGGAATTCTGCGAAAAGAACAATTTGAAACCTCTCGCAAGAATCACAGGTTACACCGTGGGAGGAATGGCTCCTGAGTGGGTGATGATGGCTCCTGTGGACGCGGTGGGTAAACTCTTAACGAAAACGAACACCAAGATTGATGACTACGATCTCTTGGAGATCAACGAAGCCTTCTCGGCGGCTGCGGTTGCCGTCACCAAGGAAATCAACGCTGACCCAGAAAAGGTCAATGTCAATGGTGGCGCTGTGGCTTTGGGTCATCCCATTGGTGCCTCAGGTTGTCGAATTTTGGTCACCCTCCTGCATGCTCTGAAGCAGCGAGATTTATCGAGAGGTTTGGCCACACTGTGCTTGGGCGGCGGAAACGCCGTAGCCATGTCGGTCGAGATGTGCAAATGAAAACGCGAAACATGGCCTTGATTTTGACCTTCATAGGTCTTGGTCTTCTCGGAAGCTGTAGTAGACAACCATCCCAAGACTATGTTGTCACGGGAACACTATCCTTGACTCCGGAAATGCAGAGTCGCTTTGAGTCCTTTCAGAGAAGTAATATCGGTTTGGAATTGATCATGACAGCACGATCAAGTCCCAAGAGCGAAGATATTCTCATCCAGAGGCGCTGGACCTATCTCACAATGCCCTTCGAATTTGGCCTGGGAAAAGGGAGAACTGAGTATTTCCTCAAGAAGACCAAAAGCGTCTACGTTACGGCAGTCCTGCGAGCCAAATCAACACAGTTCCCCTTCAACTTGGCGAGCTTCACGGCCAAGCCTGTGCCTATAGGCACCTAC
Organism: Planctomycetota bacterium; assembly: GCA_015485455.1. Taxonomy (GTDB): domain Bacteria; phylum Planctomycetota; family DRQF01; genus S139-23. The sequence continues at coordinate 4,486 of WFTN01000286.1, forward strand.
CACATCAACCTGTTGCTGGACGATGACCCGGATTCCCCAGAGACCTTAAGCAAAGAAGGCGCTCCAGTTGGGGGCTGGACTTCCACCACCATCATTGAAGAGGCAATTCCTCCAGGGCTTGAAGTTAAGCCCTTGGGGCCTATGGCTTTCGCCGGCACGATTTCTGCGCCCGAAGGCTTAGGGCAGTCGTTCCGCGGATGGAAACTTCAGATCGTCGCTCGGGAAAGAGTTGATCGTGGAGCCCCAGAATTGATTTTGGCTATTGACTCGCCGGTCTTTCCCTACAAATATTCCCTCCACCAATTCCATCGGATGATGGGAGGGAACGACTTGATCACCGATCCCAAGTATGTCGTGGTCCTCTTGGATCGGGATGGTAGTGTCGAGACAAAAGATGACCGGGTTGAAGTGGCTTCAGCTCAAAAAGTCGAAATTGGGGCATCCGATCTCAACTTTCGCTTGCCTGAATCTCGTCTGCGGGAATTGTTGGGCTTAGGCAAGAAGTCAAGGACACCCACCACCCAATCAACGAAAAGGCCGACTTCAACCAACACATCCCCCAAAGGGCAATTGGTTGCTCGTGGGGTCGTGGAATTACCGAAAGAATTCGCCGCAGCGGCCAAGGGTGCAACGCTTTGGATCATCGTTCGCGATCCCGAGTCCAAGAGATCGTTGATGTTCAAAAGTTACAAAGACATGACGTTTCCTTTTCAATTTGAAATCAGCAATGGGGAGGGGGCCATGGGGATGGGTGTGA
>WFTN01000287.1 GCA_015485455.1 Planctomycetota bacterium
CGTCCGTGAAAAACGACTCGGCGGTCTCTTATCCTTCTATCGTTGCGCTACCTGAAACCACTTTCGTCGACGCAATTCTGGACCGTCTTGCGCCCGAGGTCCATCCAAAATAGGAACGTTGACGAGTTCCGTGCCAGTCACCGAAGCCTTGTCGGCGCAAGCCGAAAAGCCGAGTCGGCCTATCTCCGTCCGCTGACGTTCGCCTGGCAGCAGATTGACGTCGGCTGACTTTTTGCACGCTACAGTCACCATCTCCTCTGACTTGGAAAGAGGCAAGCTATTTTCGTCGAAGCGCAAGAGACCCCAAGATATTGATGCACGCGAGCGCTCCCAACGAGCCACACAAAACGAGGCGTTCGGCGCTATCTATGTCCACCAATGGGCCGAAGCATCCACACGGCTCTTGCCAGAACAAAACGGTCCACAAGATGCCGCCAATGGAGAACAGCAAGAGCGTCAGTGACCCGAACAAGACCAATCCGCGAGCCAAAGCAACGATGACGACAAACTCGAGAATGAGCGAATACAATTGAAGCCTCGAATGCGATTGGAATATCGAGCCATCAACGATGGCAAGGATCTTACCGCAGAATGCAAATAGCAAAATGAGGATGGCGACAATCGTGGCTGGTGTTTTACGCTTATTCGGCTGCAAGGAGTTTCACCTCGATAGCCTGAACGTTATTCGCGTCAGGAACATCATTGACTTCGACAGTCTCAAGGAAAGGAAAGAACCCGTCGGCCCGAACTTTGATCTCGACAAGACCCACGGGGAGCCAGCGCTCCCTTTCTCTACTCGAGGTCCAGACCCCGGCTTCCCAGAGCCCTCCTTGTCTTAGGCCATAGCTCGCAAGGCCAAACGGATAAGATAGGTCGTGGACGAACCGGAAGACAACCCGGCGAAGCTCCACGGGAACCTTGAACTCACGTTCAGCGCGTTCGTTTTCTTTGACCCGGACCCCAAGAGGCTGGTACCTAAGGTTCTTCAAACATCCATTTCCTCGTACCCTGTAGCTGCCAACCGGCAAGACACAATCTCGGCCGAACGGGAATGGGATTTCAACCTTGTTGCCCTGCTTCCAAGTATACTGCAAATATAGACAGTTTGATCTTAGCTCCTTTCCGCTTGGCATGGTAACCTTCAGGTTGGCTACTCCAAATCGGGGGTCCGAAATTGAGGCTGCGTCGAGAGTGCTTAAGGTCATCTGGCTCGGTGGCACCAAGGGTAGAGTAATTTCTCCGGTTCCGCCATCGCTCAGCAAGAAGTCGACTTTGCACGACGGCCTGTCATTTTGCGAACGTTCTCTTTGTAACCACACCATGACCGTGGCCCCGCTATGCTTCACCTTAAGAAGCTCTTTTGCGCCCATGAGCTCTGGCAGATGGGTGGACGAAGACGGATAGACGACGAATCCTGTCACGGAAGGGTCTGTTGCCAAGATAGTGGAATTCCTCGTCGCTGGTGCCTTGATAGCTGCCCCAAGAATCGGTGCCATCTCCAAGACATGGGACACTCCAGGGACCAAGATCGCGGGATTTCTACCGTGATTCACACATACAAAATCTTGGGAAGACACTTTATAGCAATACGCGCCTTCAGGAACCCCGTCAATGAAACACTCACCATGTTCATCAGTCAATCCGGAAAAGATCGGCCTTTTTCCGATTGGATAGCGCAAATCTCCTGTCAAGTCGGAACCTTCAAACTCTCCACTATCCATGGTGAACTGAGACAAGTAGATTCTGACACCGGCAACCGGGAAACCGCGCAAGTCTCGGGCTTCAATTCTTGTGGGTCGAGCCTTCTTCAGAACCACATCCCATGGACCAAGTCCACGAAACGAAACGGTACGACTCAGAAATCCTTTTGCATGGACAGCAACCATGAATCCCCTTTCGAGATCGATTCGAGGAAGCTTCAAATCGACCGTTGCTCGACCTGACGAATCAGTGAGAACACTGCCGTCTCCGGGGACGCGCTTAACGACTCTCGCCTTCGGATCCGGGAACATAACGAGGGCCCCCGGAACTGAATTCCCCCAATCGTCCACAATTCGAATTTCACCCGTGAGAGCTTCTTGCAAGGGAGCCGAAGGGGCAAGAGCCGTTCTGGCTGGCACTCTAGCTGGAATCTCTGCAATCTCTGCTTCAAAAGGTGCTTGAAGGGCGTCCCCCCTCAGGCTCTCGGGCTCCCCCTCCTGCCCAAGAAAGCGGATGAGCACCCATCCTCCAAAACAAAGCCCAATGACGATCGAAAATATTCGGCCTGCTTGCTTCCAATCCATTTAAGATCCTCCCCCTCGACGAAATCGCGATCACCATTCACTACGATAGACACGTTATGAACAATAGCAACTGATCTGCCACACAGTTCCGGCAGGTTCTTTTCCAATGCACGATGTCAGACAAGATTGAGAATCACAATTGATAACTATAGCAGTGCCAACGACTTTCGCGCTCCCAGCACAAGGAAGGTCTTGCCCACATGGGCATGAGGCCGTTCCCTTGTCAAAAACGACTGCGAAGCAATCTTGGAAGTTCTTAAAACTCTAAGTTGTTGGCAATTGGAAAAATTCGGCATCATGCAGGGTACGCCAAACTGGGCAACGCGCGCTACGCCCGCACTAGCGGTTGGCTTGCCAAAGGATGCGGAGCTCATCGGTTTCTAAGTTGTAGCTGGCCAGTTTGTCTTTGTTCCCCAGGAGCAGGGTGCAATAGCATTGGCGCCAAGCGTACGTTTCATTGCTCGAAATGGCGAAGCTGCTTCACGACTAGGCGAATACCTAGTCAAAGTCGAGTGCGACTGTCTTGTTGCTCAGATCAACTGAAGCACGCAGTTGATAGCTCCCCTTCGAGCCCCTCCCCGTAGAAATAGTCGCCGCAAGTCTTCGAGGAAAAAGAAGTCCTAACTTCGTCTGCTCGGGGACTATCTTCGGTCTGATACGTTTTGCTTGATGGTCTCGATCTTGAAAGACAGCCAAAATCGAGCCTCGATTCTCCGCCAACCACTGAGAAACGGCCGCACTCGTGGCAATGTCATAGTCGCCAGCCTCAGCACAATTGAATGCCTCGTCTTCCGGAGCAAAGTAGTAAGTCAAACCATGGTTCACACGAATCACGACCATGTCGTCTGTGGATAGTTCCAAGCGAGCGGATTCAACTTCGCCTGGCTCTATCTTTAGGGAGAGTTCTTTTACCAAGTTCGCGGAGCTACAAACCGAAATGCCGACTTTTTGCGCCGCGCCAAGAAATTGAAAAGTCTTCAGCTCCTTTGGATCATCCAATGCTATCCGATCCGGGATGCTACTTGACAAACCTTCCCAAACAACGACCCATTCTCTGTCAACCAAGATGCGAATCTTCCCAACGACATTTGCTTTGGGAACCGTCAGATCAAAAGTCTCTCTGCTTCTGGCAGCAAAGTCGTCGTAAATCTTGACCGATCGCCAATAACAATCGACTCGGTCAAACTGGGTGCGCCCAGCGATCTGAATCGTGTGACGATAGTAGTGTGGGACTTCCAGTTCGGCCACATGGTTGCGTTTAAATTGCGCGCCTACGCCGAATTCGGTTCCGAACTTGTTGCGCAAGCTGATGGAGAACCACGCGTCACGCGTCTTCGGTGAGAACTCGAATTCACTGTCCGCAACTCGAGACGTCTGTATTGACATAATTCGACCACTCGCTGGAACGATCGTGGCACTTGTAATATCTGAAGAATTGGGCCCCAAAAGTCGGCCTCGCAACTTCATGCTCTTAGTCAACTCGCATGGCTTCAAGATCATGTCTGAGGCAACTGTAAATCTCGCCTCATAGTCTAAGAACTTAGGCGAACGGACGAGCATGCGGTATGAATAGGCACCAAGTAACAATCGAAAGTGCCCAGAGGCAGAGCAACGAACAGTAAGGTCTTTGTAGGTGTGCAGCTTGTTGATCTGAGAACGTTGATCTGCTAGGCCAACTTCGGCATAGGGAACGGGATTACCGTTTTCATCGAGAACTTCCCCAGATACAGAATAGATCCTGCCAAGGTCGATCGTACGCTCTTCTTGTTGCTCAACCGGGATATAGTTGCGACCGATCCTCAGTCCGAATTCGACTCCATCGATCTCGTCGGAAAGCGGCAGAATGATGGAAGAATCAAATTCTTCGGACCGGAAAGACGCAATCTCAACCCGGACTGAGTTGGGAGACCTGATAGAGGCCACGAGGCTCCAACTCCCATGAACAGTGTCAATATTGGCTCGTTGGAGGATCTTCCATTCGATTTCTTTGAACGACTGGAATCGAAGCTCAATCAACTCACTTTGTGCGAAATTACTTTGAAATTCTTCAATCAGACTAGGCGTATCAATTGGCAACGCGGCGACAACTCTGTCCAATTCGTTACGAAGCGTAAAGGTCGCGCCAAAAACTCCTGGCACCCCTGTCAAAGTTGCCTTGCCATTGGTAACTGGGGCTCGCCACAAGCTGGACTTCAGGTCTCCAATCGTCAATTCGAGTGTTCCACTCCTCGCCGGCTCTCCGTCTAAAATGATCTTGAATCGGGACTTCAGATCTTGACGTAGAAATAGAATGTGGGCCGTCTTGCCAGGAGGAATCCAAGAACTGTAGGACCCTTGAGCTGACTCGACTCTTAGGAAAGTTGACGAATCGCGATTGCGAGAAACGACCAGTTTTCCTCCAAGAACAGGAACATCTCGAATGTCCGTGTTCTTGGCGAAGGAGGCTTCCAACCCTTGCCCTCTCCAACTTCCCTTACTGCGACGCAGCTGAATTCCGCGGTCCGCGCCATCGAAGCAATCCAGAATAGTCAGTTTGGCGAGACCAGAGAATAAATCACCAGTTGGTCCAAGAATTGTCAGGCTGAGGGGCGACTTCGTAAGCGACGGAAACTCAATTCTGTATTCTCGCTGATCAGCCTGCAGATTGAAGTCTACAGTCTGAACGTCTCCCGAATCCAATCTCGTCGCAACAATGGTCAGCTTCTCGTGAGACGCTATGACTCTAAAAAAACCACGCCCCAGTTGTTTGACAGGAACAGCGATTGAATCTTGAGGGCATTGAGCAAAGAGTTGAGAAGGCAACAGAGCACCATCGGCATTCGAGACTCTCACCACAATATCGAAAACCTGAACACGAGTGGCGATTGTCGGATTACGAGCAGAGGCTCCTGCAGTTCGTGACACAACACCGTCGTTGTGCTCTATATTCGATGAGTCGATGGCCCTGGCCCCATTCCCCAATTCTAACTCGACATCTGGTCCTTGCGTGAATTGCCAGAACAGCGCCAACATGATGGCCATAGCCAACATTGCAAGGCAGAACGATTGGATCGAAATATTCTTCATAGTGTTCTTGGAGGTGAAGGGCCTTTTCGGCCCTTCACTCTGTCATGAATTTTTTCTTATAGAGTGCCTATCGGTCCCATGAAGAGTCTTTGATATCAAAACTCGTCACGTCTGCCCCAATCATGCCACCAGTCATGCCGCCGCTCCCAAACAAGTTGTTGGCGCCGGGGGAACCAGAGTCTTTGAAACCAACGACAAGACTGTCGAACCATTGATCGTGCCAACCTGAACCACAGTACATGGCTCCAAATGGCAATTCAGCCCTCTCCTTTGCCGGATTGTACGTAAAATCGGCTTTCACAAAATTAGTAATTCCGATTTCAATTCCCGAACCAATTTGGTCATCGCCGGAGAAAGAATCGTAGTCCCACATGTACAAAGGGTTGCTAAGATTGACAGTAAGTATCGTCGTCATTGCGGGCAAAGCGCACAATGCTTCATAGGAAGCGTGATCCATTCCAAGGAACATTGTCGGTTGCACCTTGGCAACGTTTCCTGACCCAATTGAAATAATCCGAGGTTGAACAATAATCACTTGGTTTGATTGGCCAGTTTGACCATAGGCCGCGACACCGAACATGAAGATCATGATATACTTGAGCACGTTGAATTTCTCCTTCTACTTTTCGCATGACAATTGCCGTCACTGTGAACACCATCAATGCGGATCAATTCCGCACTCAGACGCCCAAGAAATCCGGCAAGCCTATTTTTGGTTTGGTTGATGGACGCCCTTGCCCACCTCTTCATCCAATGAGCAGCTTGCAAGAGGAGTCAAGAGGAGTCTTAGAATATTTTCGATTATACGGCCGTGGCAAGTTTTCCCGAAAAACTAGTTGCTCCAGGCGTGTCCGATTCCTTCGCCCAAAGTTGCAGCGGGGTACGCCCGCACTAGCGGTTGGCTTGCCAAAGGATGCGGAGCTCATCGGTTTCTAAGTTGTAGCTGGCGAGTTTGTCTTTGTTCCACAGAAGTAGGGTGCACGCACCGATCCATCTGGAATTGATGCTACCGAGGCCATAGCGGCCACCGCCGACTAGTCCAAGCTCCCTTAGCTGAGCAATCCTCTGGGGCGCAATGACGTTTTCAAGAGTATCCGTTTGCCAATAGTTGGCGCTTTGATTATTTGATCGGAGAATCAAGTTGAATCGACCATCTGGGGATCGAGTCGAGGAGAACATTCCATAGGCCCCCCAAAGCCAAACTCGATCACTCTCGTCTACTCGAGACTTGAAATTGCCTGTCTCAAGATTGAGTACGCCAACATATTTCTTCTTCGCTTCCCCATCATAGGAGATCATCAGGTAATTAGGGTCGCCATCTCCTCTGACTTGTTGGATGGGCCATTGATCTTCGGCCACGGTGAAGACGCAACTCATTTGTTTGGTTTCTAAGTTCATGGCCAAAACACGAGCGCGATCCTCAGCCACATAATAGGCCATGCCATCGCGGGCAATAGGAACATCCATGTTCCTGGTCATCGTTGAGGACCTGATAAAAGCCCCTGGCAGATCAATGGTAGATTCTTCATGGCTAAACATGTCAACCAGGCGAACAGCGCAGCCCACGGTTTTCCGCCCAGGACGAATCACGTCACCCATGACCCAATGCCCACGCCAAGGAACAACGCCGACGAAAGGGGGAGGCAGGTATTTCTTGGTCTTCCCTGTAGCCTCATCGAGAACAAAGATATGGTTGAGACCAGCCCAAGCTTTCAGTTGTCCTTGACGATAGACCTTGCCTTGGGGCACGCGGATTGTGGGGCCTTTCAGTCCACCGGATCTCAGCAGGCCATCTTTCGTTAGGACTCGGGTGTTCGCCGAATGTGTACGTTCGAAATTGCTCTCAACGAGGCTATGTGCATTGAGATCTGCCAAAGCAATGTCGTCACTTTCAAGACTTCGGGACAACATCACCATGGCTGGAAATAGAGACAGAATCTCGCCTGACTCAAAGTCGAGAATCGCCGTATGCTTACGAAAGTGACCAACACGTCCTAACTGCAGAACGATGCGTTTCTGATCGCGAAGAACAAGGGCCTCTTCAAGCACCAAATCCGGAGACGACATGTCGAATGTTTCCCATGCCCGCACCTCCCCTTGAACCCAGGTTTGCCCGATAGGGAATGCCATCAGGAGAATCCCTATGGCAATCATCGCAGGGCGCAAAAAGCTGCGACGGTGCAAACGTCCAGCCAGAAAGACAAGAGCGGCGATGACAAAGAACAAAGGAGACAGCCAGGCTGCTCCTTGCAGCATCCCGGTGAAGAGGGCGTCCTCGCCGACATCATGGTAGGACAACCAGCTATAATGGAGCCAAATAACGCCAAAGAAATAGCCTACGCCAAGGGTCAAAGTCGCGACCACCGCCCCAGACCCCATGGGCAGGAGTATTGAGAAGAAAGTCGCAAAAGACAGCAAGGCCAGTTGCATCTGGACAAAGCGCAAGATGCTGAATTGCTCCAACTCGTTGGCAACAGAAAGTGGCAGCCAAACCTCACGACAAAGAAGTTCAACACCCACAACACAAAAGGAGACAAGAGATGCCAAAGCAAACAGAACCACGAACTTGGCTATCAAAACCGAACGGGCTTCGATACCATAGGACGCCATGGTCCGCCGGCCCTTGCCACGCCATTCACGCCCGAATATCTGCCACGCTAAGAGTATGTGAATGATGGATGTCAAAGCCCAAGGGGCGGAGACAAAAGCCTCTTCAAAGCTGAGGGAAATCCATGATGAGAGTGTCCAGCGAGCCAAGCCCATGACGAGCAAAGCGATGGCTGTGGCGACGATCACCAAACCTCTGGTGGCCCGCCACTCTCTTAAGATGAGTTGCTTCATCATGGCGTGGTACTCCCCTTTAGTTGCCAAAGGACTTCAATTTTCTTGGTGCTTAGGTCTAAGACGCGGATGTCTCGTTTGCCTGGGAGGAAGACGCGCTTAGTCGTGGCGTCGTATTGAGAAGACAAATTTAAAACCTCCCCCCATGGGAGGCGACTCAAGACGACATTGGTTTTCGTATTGCGAATGGTCACTTTCATTTCGCCGTCTTTTTTGTCCGTGTCGACGAAGAACTCATCGACACCAAAGGGCCAGAGCCTAATCCATGGTTGAACATCAGCCCCGTCTTGGGCTTGCAACAGCCCCGTATCGGTGTTCAGTATTCCCCACGATTCTCTTCGGCCCACCTGCCGCTTCTTCCCATGACTACGGGCGCCATAGACACACAAAATGTAGCCGCCTTGAGGTGAAACTCGGATGGTGTCCAAAGGGAACTGTTCTTGGGTGGCTTCAAACACAAGGGACACAGCTCGGGTCGTAAGATCGAGCTTCATGATGCGCTGGCGATCTTGGTGAATGTAGTAGACCGTTCCATCTCCTTGGAAGCCAATCGTTTGATCGAGAAGACTGTTCTGCCCCATGGCAATATCTGGGATGACAATACGCTCTTCCCCCGATTCAAAGATGGACCACAACTCCACCCCCATTTCAAGTATGCCCGGGTCTAATTGCCATTTCTTGGACACCACCCAGTACTTCTGCCAAGTGCGGATGGAGACGTTGCTATTGACCGGGTATTCCCGGGATGAGACCACACGGTTCTTCAACTTATCGAAAACAACGACTTTGCCTTTATTCCCAACCACGTAGGACAGAAGATTGCCTTGCCTCACGATCACATCTGGAGAAGCCGCCATGTGCTCTGCGGGAGAAGGAGCTTGGGGCTGGCTGATTGATCTTCCGTCTTGAGCAACCACCATGTCTAATTGAACTATTTGGGGTTCGGTCTTCTTTCTTCGTGATGACGATCTTCCTCCGAGAGGAGATGAACTGGTATCAACCAGAACAAAGCGCTCGCGACCCACATCATAACCTCGCGCCCGTGCCTGCTGCTGAAAGGAGAGTTCTTCTCCACTTTGAGCATCGAGCAACAAGACGTGAGGGTTGGGAAGGCCCGGTCGGAACAAAGTGACATACAGGCGACCCCCGCCGCCCTTCTGAAAGCGAACCCCAGCAATGCTCAAGTCTTCATCGTCCAGCGATATTGTCTCGTGACGATGAACCATCCAAGCAGATACCCCTCCCACGGGGATCAAGCACAAAAGAAACATCACGGTAGCGACCAAGACCGAACGTAAGTGCTTGCGACGATGCAAATGCCCACCGATAAAAATGGCAAGAGACACAAATAGGAGGACGATTCCCAAAACCGGAGACGCAGCGAAGGCGATGGGTGTCAAGAGATCGTGATGAATGTCGCGATAGGCCAACCAATGATCAAAACTCAAAACAGTCAGAATGGGATAGCATATACTCAGCACCAAGGAGAGTGCGACAGCACCAGCTCCAGAAGGCACAAGACAACCTGTGCAAATCCCCAGACCGAAAATGAACACGGAATACTGGATCAGATAGAGAGTTGTCCAGTTGTTGCCGAATGCGCCGAGCTTTTTGGGCTCAAGAAGATTGATCAAGACCTCGTTGCCCCCAATCAAGATGGCCATCGACAAGACGCAAAGAAGAGTAGCCATGATCAGTTTGGCAGAGAAGACTTGGGCACGGCTAGCACTCAATCTCTTCAGCCAACGCTGACCACCCCCTGTCCATTCTCGCCCGAAAATGTGTTGGGTCACCATAAGCATGATGAACCAACCGAAGAACCACGGGACAGGGCGAGCCCCTTCCGTTGACAAAGCGGTAGCGAACCTCCAATTGGCGGCGATAGAAAGCGCTAAGAGGCCCAGGGCAGCTGGCAAAACGAAACAGAGAAGACGAAAGGCAGCTCGCCTTTCTCGGATGATGAGTTGTTTCAATGAGTCCAAAGTCACAGCTTGCGCCCTCCGGTGGCTGCGAGGAATGCTTCCTTCAGGTCAACGGGCGGCAAAGGTGATAACTCTTCCACCCCAGGAATGTCGATAGCTTCGATATCGACGTCCCCAAACCAGGTGAGTTTCACTTCCCGGCCTAAGCGCTCAATGGAGGTGGGCCCTTCAATGAGGGTGTGATCAAAATCTTCTGCAACTCGACCTA
>WFTN01000288.1 GCA_015485455.1 Planctomycetota bacterium
CCTATTCCGCTTTCGTTGATTGCCATCCCATTCGCGGTAAGAAGTTGGAAGGTGACGCAGCCATTCGCGAGGCCGCTAAATTAGGCTTCATGGAAGGTGACGTCTTAGTTCGGTGCTACGCCATCAATGAGGACAAGAAGCAGGATGGCCGGGACTATTACGTCGTTGTGCGCAAGGATGCCTTGGGTGACCTCAAGATCCATACTTACTTCGACTAATTGACTTGTTGCTCCATCGTTCTTCTTGAGGGCCATGCCCTCTCTACGGGGTCTTGGCCGAGGACTTAGCACCGTTTCTATTGCGTTTACTTTGACCCAGTGGTTTCATAATTCTAAGGGAAACCACGAATTCACAGGGACATGGGACAGAAGAGAGTTGCTCGGTACAAGGAAGGTTGGAAGGCCAATGACTACAATCTCATGAATAAGGCAGCGGGTTCGGGAAGTTTGTTGTGAAACGTGCTTGATTGTCGCTAAACTCGTCGATCCTGTATAGCTTCCGGGAGCATTCACATGTCTCGTTTCACGATTGTTGTTTGTTTGGTTCTTTCTTTCGGATCGGTGCTCTTCGCTCAAGACGAAGGCCCTCTTTTTGGCCCTGTGCCCAAGAAGGAAGATCCACAGGCAAAAGAGACTACCCCCAAGAAAGCTGAGGCTGAGAAGCCAAAGAACCCAGACCAGATTCTGATTGAGGAATTGAGCGCCTGGCCCACCACAGACGCTCATACCGCCGCTCGCGAATTAGTTCTCAAGGGAGCTCGTGTTGTTCCTCTTCTTATAGAGAATCTTGAGAACAATGATTGGCGTATTCGTTGTGGTTGCGCCTACGTCCTAGGCGAGTTGAAAGAACAGGCTGCCTTCGCACCGCTGCAGAAGGCGATTCGAGATATCGCCAATCGCATTTCTCTGGGGCCTTTGTTTCAGGCCATGACCAAAATCGAACCGGTTTTGGCGACTTCTGAAATCCTCCCTTTTGTGGCGTCTACGGAATCCCGGACAGCAAGGGCTGCTATCGCCGCGCTGCCAGAAGTGATTGACCAGAAATTCGCTCCTCGCATCATCGCCTTGACGAATCATCGGGACAACAGCGTTCGTTTTCGGGCCTTGTCGTTGCTGCCCAAATTGTATGAGCCAATTTCTTCAGACGTTTACATTCGCTTGCTCAATGACCGGGCTCCCCGGGTGGCGGCCACAGCAGCAGATATCTTGTCCAAAAGCCGAGACGAGGATGTCTACAAGAAACTACAAGACTTGGTTATTTCCGGGAGCATTCGATCTGGCAGCTATGCAACGATTGCCTTAGTTAAAGCTGAAGATCGTACAAGTCGTGTCTTGTTGGATGAAAACAACGGGCCTCTCAAGAAACGCCTTCTCAGAATGCTCAATTTGCGGAGTGATCTGCCCAACTGTGCCGCTGCCATCGCCTTAGCCAACATGTCCATGCGTTCCCATGACGAGGGACTCCGCACGTTCGCAAATACAGCCATGCTTGACTTCCTCTTGGATGCCGCCGCAACCGGAAGAATCTTCAAGGACTATATCTCGGTCAAGGATCTATGTTTGCAAAAGGCAGCCCTGATCACGGGAGAGTCATTCGGAAACAATGCCAGGGCTTGGGTTGATTGGTGGATTGCTAATCGAGAAGGATTCGTTGCCAAGCGCCAACTCACTTCTATTGCCATCGCCGACGCCAAGAAGGTCCGTTTGCGTTTTGCCCGCCGCCGGGATGAGGATGCTGTTCACCTGGAATTCCTTGCCGGTGAGCCTGGCAGCGACAAGAACCTGGGTGGTCGTCCCACCTACCTGGAGATCCGGGAAATGGAAGCCCTGGTTGCCAAGATTCGCGACGACAAGATCATGAGCGGGCAAGGTATGAAGCTCGACCCAGGATGGGTTGGCAATTATGTTGAGCTAACCATAATTCTCGGGAACAGTGAGTATCGCCGGGCCCACTATGACTCTGAGCCTCAGGACCTGTTGGACCTGGGGATGGAAATGCAGAAACTCTTTAACCAAAACACCTGGCAATTGTTTTGGGATCGGGCAGGCGTTCCTGATTTTCAAACTTGGTTTCGCCAGGCGAAAGTGAAGTTTGCTCGTCTTACTGGGGATGCCCGGGCTGAGGCTTTGGCGGACGACGCTCTTCAGGTGTATACCCAATTGGATCCCCGCGCTCGTCGGGCGGCGGCCCAAGTGTTTTTTGCGGCAGGCGACCATTGGATCAATGAGAACAAGGATCGATTCTTAGCGCTACTCAATTCTAAATCCATGACACTCCACAGTGCTCGCGTTGTTTTAGATACCCTTGCTCAAGTCGGGGGCCATGATGTTCTTGCTGGCATCGTCGACTATTTGCCCTTGTTTCGAGATGATGGAGCATTGGCCCTGCGGCGTTATATTGCCCGCCGTCCTTTAGGAGAGGTTCTTTCTTTCGACGATGGGGGACGACCCAATTTGCGGGTGGCCCTAATTCCTTTCCTGGCAGAAAGAATGGGCGATGATGAGAGAGTCTTGGACAAGTTATTGGGCTTCATGTCCGACGGTGATCCTCGGGTGACCCGTTCTCTTGTGGCCTCTCTTCGGGGAGGCAACAATGAGTCCATGGTCATGGCCTTAGAAAGTCGCATCGAGAAGGCTCCTGCCCAAGAACAGTTAGGGTTGGTGGAACTTTTGGGTGCTATCGGTGGCGAAGAAGTGGTTGGGCGACTCAGCAGACTATTCGACCAAGGTAGCCAACCACTTAAAGTATCTGTGATTAACGCCCTGAAGAAAGCATCAGGGGAAAAGGCCTGCGCTTTTCTCCTGAGAATCGCCAAGGATGGGGAAAGTGAGTTTTACCGCATCCAAGCTTTGACCGCCTTGGCCGACATCGGTGGCGAAGTCGTTTTGAATGGCGTTCGAAATATGTTGGCCAGCCCCATGACATCGGCGCGGTTGCGGGAGAGCATGAACATCTGCACCCGCATTTTTCGAGCTTCATTGGACCGGGATTTCGTGCCCTTCCTGAAGCACGAGGACGCAGCGATTCGTAAGGAAGCAGCCTTATTGTTAGGGCCTCTTGCGATCAAGGCGGCGGTGCCAGAGTTGATGAATCTTCTTTTGGATGAAACGGAATCGAATCGTGCTTGGGAGTACCTTGAACTCATCACTTGCCACGAGGTGGTGACGCCTGGGGGCGAGGAAGCGCTTGAAGCCTTTCGCAAATGGTTTGATGAACACAAAGGCGAAAAACAGCACGAGTGGTTTATGGCAGCCATGCGAGCGGAGAAACTTCCTGCCCAACACATGTTGGGCTTCTTGGAAGGAAAGGCCCGCCCCCTCAGGACCGTCTCACTCTTGATTCGTGCTCTTGGTTCTGAAAAGTGGTTCGTGCGGGTAAACGCTGCCAACTACCTGGCCCGCATTCGTGGGGCTCAATTGGGTCGACTCGATCGTCGTTCTTCTCCCGCTGAGATCGAAAAAGTGAGAACCCGTTGGTCTGAATGGTACAAGATATTGGTTGAGGGCTTCTGATTCTTCTTGCCTCAACTTGTTGCTGTTGGTGAAGAGCGGTGATGAAAAGAGCAAGAAAAAAGGCATGGAGAGCATTTTGCTTCCATGCCTTTTTAAGTGATTCGCTTTCGACTTAACCCAAATTCATCGACATAAGGAATTCGACGTTGTTGCCGGTTTTCTTGATCTTCTGGGATAGAAGGTCCATGGCTTCAACTGGATTCATGTCGTTGATGACTTTGCGCAAGACATAGATGCGTTTGAGTTCTTCCGAATCCAAGAGCAATTCTTCTTTTCGTGTTCCCGACCGATTGATGTCAATGGCTGGAAAGACGCGCTTGTCCGCCAAGCGTCGATCGAGCTGAAGCTCCATGTTGCCGGTGCCTTTGAACTCTTCGAAAATCACTTCGTCCATGCGGCTGCCGGTTTCGATGAGTGCCGTGGCGAGAATGGTCAAGCTGCCACCACCTTCGATATTTCTGGCGGCACCAAAGAACCGTTTGGGCTTCTGGAGGGCTGCGGCATCCACGCCACCGGAAAGGATCTTTCCTGAGTGGGGTACTTCTGTGTTGTAGGCCCGTCCCAAACGTGTGATGGAATCGAGAAGGATGCAGACGTCCCGTCCACTTTCTACCATTCGCTTGGCTTTTTCGATCACCATCTCGGCTACTTGAATGTGCCTGCTTGCGGGTTCATCAAAGGTTGAAGAGATGACTTCCCCGCGGACGCTGCGTTCCATGTCCGTAACTTCTTCCGGGCGCTCATCAATGAGGAGCACGATTAGGTCAACATCTGGAGCGTTGCGGGCAATGGAATTGGCGAACTTCTGCAGCAAGATCGTCTTGCCAGTACGGGGTGGCGCCACAATAAGTCCCCGTTGGCCTTTGCCAATGGGTGCAATGAGGTCAACGATGCGCATGGCGATTTCGTCTGACGATGTCTCCAAGATGAAGCGTTGCTCTGGATAGAGAGGCGTCAACTCTTCGAAGATAGGGGTTTCAATCAACTTCTCTGGAGGTCGATCGTTTACCGACTCCACCCTCAACAGGGCAAAGTAACGCTCGTTTTCTTTGGGAGGGCGAATCTGTCCAGCCACTTTGCAGCCTGTCTTGAGACCGAAACGACGAATTTGAGAAGGAGATATGTAGATGTCGTCGGGGCAGGGGAGATAGTGGTAGTTCGGAGATCGCAAGAAACCGAATCCGTCTGGCAGCGTTTCAAGAACGCCTTCGCCTTTCATCACCCCCCCACGTGATGTGTGGGATCGGAGAATACGAAAGATCAAATCTTGTTTCGCCATGCCGGTGATGTCTTCGACACCGTGCTCGCTTTGGGCGAGCTCCTGCAATTGGGGCAATGTCTTGAGTTGCAAGGTGGTCAGCTCAAGAGGCTCGGGAACTGGGGCCTCAGGTTTTTCTGGAGCGACAGCCTCTGCTTCAGCCACCTCGGTTGTTTCTTCTTCCAAGGGGAGGTCAGGGGTATCCTCGTCCTTCTTCTTGCGCGCCACTTTCTTGCGGGAAGACTTGGCAGCTTTTTTCTTGGTTTTGGGAGTCGGTGGGGACTCTTCTCCAGCCGCTGGTTCCACACCTTCAAAGACGAGGTCTTCCTGGGTGGCTTCGGCCTTCTTTGTTGTTTTTTTCTTAACGGTCTTCTTCTTGGCAGCTTTGGCCATGTCCTTCTCCGGTTCAGCTGACAACGAGGTCGTTGTAGAGCTGCTTCACTTGTCGTTCCAACTCTTGATGGCTGGCGTCGTTCTTCATGAAGAGGTCGGCACCAGATTTTTTCTCCGCGAGAGAGAGCTGAGAACTCTCGCGTCGATCTAATTCTTCAACTGACCAGGAGCGTTCTTGCACCCGTTTCAGTCTTGTTTCTTTGCTGACTTCGATGAAGAGGATGTGATCACACTCATCGCGAAAGCGAGATTCCATCAGAAGTGGGATATCCAGGACAACAAGAGGGTGTCCCGCTTCTCGTGCTTCTTTTAGCCGGTGATCCAATTGCACTCGGACGGCTGGATGGACAATGTTGTTGAGGCGTTTGAGGGCCTCTTTGTTTTTTGGTCCAAAAACCAAGTGAGCCAAGGCTCCTCGGTCTATTTCTTGATTGTCATCGAAGATGCTTTCACCAAACGTGGCCTTGAGGGCATCTTTTATTTCTTTTTTGGCAAGTATCACATGGGCCGCTGCATCTGCGTCTAAGACGATGGCTCCTAACTTGCCAAATGCGGAAGAAACAGCAGACTTGCCGCAGCCGATACCGCCAATCACACCAAGAACCGTGGTCATGTCTTCTATTTCTTGTCCTGGGAGATCATTTACTCGCGGAAAGCGTTGATAGGCATTGGGAAGTTTTTGGGCTCAGATACGTAACCCTCGTGGACTTTTACTATAGGGCTGAGATTTCCAGGCGCAAGTCTTCCCAGCAGATTCAGAGAATTTGTCTAGATTTTTCGTTTATCGCGGCTGATCAGTCAGGAACGTGACATCTCCCTTCAATATAGAAGCCCTGGAGCCCAAAAATCACCATTCTTCTAGAAGATTCAGCACAGTCTTTTTTTGCCTTGACACAAAGGGGGCAAAACTCCAAAATCCGCGCCTTCGAGAAGCGAGGCTCTATCGCGACGACCAAATCGGAAGCAGTTGTTTTCGGGGTTTCATAACCTGGTTTGTCGCGGTATCCTGTGCACGCATCCATCGGGATGCGTTAGGGAAAACGGGAAAAAGAGCACAAGGGTAGGAAATGGCCCTGGCTCCAGGAGGTAGTTCGTTGAATACGCTCTCATCTCGCCAGTCTGGCGCGGTTAATATCATGTTTCTCATCATCACACTGATGCTTGCCCTCGCTGGCTGGGGCCTTTGGTTCGGTGAGAAGTCAAAGAACGAAGAATTGGCGCAAGCTGCTCAGTCCGCTGAGTTTGCGGAAAAACAGGCCGCCACTCAGATCTATCAGTTGAAGAAAGGTTTCGAGGTCTTTGCGGACGCCGTTGGGGGAGTTCCCACCGAGATTCCTGCCACTTTGCCAGAAGAGAAGCAAAGTGAGTACGAAACACTCATCGTGACGAA
>WFTN01000289.1 GCA_015485455.1 Planctomycetota bacterium
CGCCTATACCATGGCCAGCTTTCTTTCGCGGCTAAACGATCGCCAAGATGGTTATGGCGGCTCTTTGGACAATCGCGTGCGTTTGCCCTTAGAAGTTTTTCGGGCAGTCCGAGAAACTGTGGGGGAGGACTACATCGTGGGCTGCCGTTTCTTAGGTGATGAGGTGATCGAAGGCGGAAGTCGCATCGAAGACGCTCTTTACTACGCCAAGGAATTCGCCCGGGCTGGCATGGACTTCTTGTCCGTTTCCAAGGGAGGCAAGTTCGAAGACGCCAAGCAGCCAGCTATTGGCCAGGCGGCCTATCCATATACCGGCAAGTCAGGGCAAGAGTGCATGCCCACAGTTCGTATCGACGAGCGCGGCCCGTTTTTGCGCAACGTTCCTTTGGCCGCGACAATTCGCCAAGCGATTCGCAGCGAAGGCTTTGAGATCCCCGTTGTGACCGCTGGAGGGGTATCGACTTTCGAACATGCGGAAGGCATTCTGCGCGCAAGAGATGCCGATTTTATCGGCGCCGCTCGCCAATCTTTGGCTGATCCAGATTGGTGGCTCAAGATGAAAGCTGGCCGGGGAGAAGAAACCCGCCGCTGCTCTTTCACTAACTATTGTGAAGGCCTCGACCAGAAGCACAAAGAAGTGACCTGCCGTTTGTGGGACAAACTACCAGCTGATCCCCAAACCCCCATGAGTACCGATGGGCGCCGCCGCCTACTACCTCCGCCTTGGAATCAAACTTGACCTGTGCATCCCGAGAACCCACTGTTGTCATGGTTTGGAAAGAATAAAGAATCTTTGTGCCGTATCCGAGCACCGTCACTGTGAGGAACTGACGGCAGGGGGATTTTGACTATTCAGGTTGTATCGTTTGGATAGATGATACTCACGCCGGGAATTTCTGCAGACTAAGCCTATCATGTAGTGAGAGATAGTGTCAGACTCTTTCAGTGTATTTGCTTGGGCGCTCGAAGGCGCCTGCCAACCACTGAGAGCCGTTGTCGAAGGCGGGCCTTCAGTCTTTTGTCGTTCCTTTAGGGGAACAAGGAGAAATCACCATGTGGCATATGTTCTTTGTTCGTTTCGCTGTTCTTCTCCTGTGCTTCTCAGCACTGGGGCCCCAAAGCCTGTCAGGGCAGTCGTCCTTTGAACAGACGCTTCCCAGCGGTCTGCTCAACACCGACGGCGGATCACAGACCTCTATTCCTTTTAACTCGATGAATGACTCAATCTCTCAATGGCACTACGATACAAGTTTCTTCAGCGCCAGCGGGCCCATCCTGATCAATGAAATCTATGTCAGGGCCTCGTCTCCTGGGGCAGTTGTCAATGGGTTTTCCTGCTCCGATCTCGAGATCACCTTGATTGAGGCTACCACAACTCCAGGAGGTGCTAGCACCATTTTTGCGAACAACATCCTGCGAGCGGAAGTTGTGAGAAGCGGCAGTTACACTTTGGTCTCTGATACTCTGCCTGATGGCGGCACCACGGCGTCGTGGATTCCGTTGAGGCTCTTCAAGAGATTTCTCTACGACCCCACCTCGGGGAATGATCTCATCATTCAGGTGCGTGTCTGTGGTGTCACGACACCGTTGGGCGTTTCGATTGATGGAGAGTTCGTGGCAGGAGTTGAAAGGCGGACAAATCCCGCGGACTGTAATGCAGTCTCGTCGACTCTTACGAACATTGGTTTCGCTCCAGTTGTGCGCATCGCCAGCACGCCTGTGCTTGAGCAGTCCCTGCCCCAGGGAGAACTGGCAGCGGATTCCAACAGCGCCACGAGCTTTCTCTTCAACAGCGGCAGTGATCAAAAATGGCAGTGGCATTACGACAGTGGAGAATTTGCCGCATCGGGGCCGATTACCATTTCGCAGATTTCCGTCCGTGCTAATGGAGGGGCTCCAGTCAATGCCTTTGATTTCCCGTCTCTGACCGTGACCCTGATCGAAGCCAGTACGGACTATCAGGTGGGGAATCACGATCCGACCTTTGCCAACAATGTCCTGCGTAGCAAAGTCGTACGTTCCGGTTCGTGGAGCGCTCCAGCGACGGCGTCCTCTGGGGGTGGAGGGGGTAACTGGATTTCCTTTCAGTTAATAGACACCTTTGACTATGACCCTTCCTCCGGCAATGACCTCATTGTTCAACTTGAATCCTGTGGCACCGGTACTCTTTGGGGTGTTAGCGTGGACGGTGTTCTTGGTGGCCCCGGCACTGTGGGCGGAAACCGTTATGGCCACACTACGAACTGTACGGCCATCAGCCAGAGCACGTCCAACAACGAGTTCGTACCGATAGTCAAGGTTTCCTACACTGAACGGGAGATCACAAGTTTTCCATTCCGGGAGAACTTCGATCTTTGGGGCGCGAGTCATGCCACAAGCCGCACACCACCGGGCTGGATCCAGGATGACTCCAATTCCATAGACTGGCGCTTCTTTCAAAGGACTACCAGTGTTGGAACCAGCAATGTGGACCACACCACGGGCCTCAGTCGTGTTGGTTTCTATCTGTCCACTGATGACGGCTTTTCTTCCGCTTCCGAGCTCATTTCAACTCCCATTTTCAATCTTGCGACCCTCGCCAACCCGATGGCCACGTTCTGGGTTTATAGCAACTCGGCTCTTCCGGCCTCGGTTCTGGACTCCAACGAGTTGTCCATTGACGTAACGACTCATCTTCCAGGTGGTTTCACCACAACCAACTTTTCCGTTCTGCCCCCGGTACGCGTCCTGCGCAGTGGTTGCTGGAGCAAGTTTGCTGTGGACCTTTCGCCTTATGCCGGCAGTCGTGTGTCATTGACTTTCGAGGGAACAACAGACAGCTCCAATACCTTCTATCACGATTTCGCCATTGATGATTTTGAAGTTGCGAGCGCAGCGCCCACCGAGGGAGGCCAAGGCTCGCGCGCTGTTGCAAGGCTCAACATCAACGACTGCTGGAACATCAACGGTCTCCATGTTGAGAGCAACGCACCGGGCCCTTACTACGCATGTGGCAAACCAGCGGGCGAATTCCATGCGGCGATCGAAGGTGCTGCACCCTTTCAACCCACGGCTCTATGGATTGGCCCTTTGAACATTGCTGTCGCGACCTTTGGGCCCCTGGGGCAGATGGACACTGGAACACCGGACACCACGGGTGATGGCATTCCCGAAAGCATCTTCATCTTCGGATCTGGTCTTAATCCCACCCCAAGCTTTCTGGATACCTTTTTCTTCACCAACGCTGCGGGCGTGACGAATGTCTCGTTGACCTTGAACCCCGCTTTACCATTCGGCGTCCTTGGAACCTTCCAGGCAGCCGCAGCCGATGGAATGGGTAGCATTTATCTGACAAATGCGGTGGTGTTCAGGATCGACCCCTAACTTCTTTTTCTCGAAGTTCTGAGCAAAGAACCAGCAGGATGATCGTTCCTGCTGGTTCTTTCTTTGGTGTGCCCGGCATGACTGTCGACTTGGAGATGAAAGTCATCCCGTAACCTGACCGCAGGGAAGGAAGTGAAGCGCAAGGTGCGCCGCCACCACGACTCCTGAAGCCGTCTGAAGAGCTGCGTCGACTCTCGCCCCCTCCAACAACTCATCAAATCGACAACTAGGCTGACAGGCAAGCTATAGGGTGGAAGCGATCCTTCCTCTTTTCGCAAGCGGTGGCGTAATCAACCCTGAGGAAAAACGAAAGGGGCGGACTATGGGCCGCTTACATTGAAACCAAGAATCGAAGCGTTGCTCGATAAGCATCACGATGGGGTAGAGTCTTGGAAGAAATATGCTCCGATAAGACTCTCACCAAGAAGCACCAGCAGGCTGCCTTGTATTTGCTCATCCAAAATAACGAGAGAGCCGGATGATACTGTGGACTCGCGAAGTTTTTTATGCGAGATTGAAACCCTCAAGGCTCCAACAATCGAACCCCACTTGTGACCCAATTGCTCCGGTGCTTAGTGACAAGGAATTACACATGCGGTCTATCAAGAATCAACTTTTCATGGGACTTTTGGTCGTTTTCTGGGTCGTCAGTGGAGAATTACACGGCCAATCGGGAACCCTCACTACGACGTTGGCTGGGGGAATCAACAATGTTGGGGCTATGTTCGATGTGAAAGCGCTCTCCAACATCGAGATTGATAGTTTCGATGTCCGATTTTCGCCCACCTTGACGGGACTTCCAACATCGGTACAAGTCTGGGCGTTGAACACCCCAGGTTCCCACGCTAGCCTTGCCAATCGGACGAGTAGTGCCAATTGGAACTTGCTGGCAACCGTGCCAGTCCCTTCTTCTTCGACAGTATTTCCCTTGAACCTCAATCTCGCTTACCCGATTCTTGCCGGGAGTACCCAAGCATTCTACATCACCGTGGCCAACTCTGGTATGAGGCTCTGGGACAGCCCAGGTCCATTGTCTGGAACGCTTTTTGCTTCGAATTCTGATTTAGAATTCTACGTCGGACACAGTGGCACACATTTCAATGCGAACATGGGAGGGCAGGTTTGGAATGGCAACATTCACTACACAGCGTTGCCAACACTTAGCGACGACATCAGCATGTTGTCAGTCGACGTTCCTGCGGTCGCATCGGTCAGTTGTTTTCCTGGGGGCGTATCTGAGCCGGTGAGTATCGCAGTCAGGAATATGGGCCTAAATCCTGTTCCGGCCAATAGCCTTTTGACCCTCTTTTATCAGGTCGGCAATAATGCTCCGGTCAGCGAATTCGTTTTTACTCCCAACGTTTTGAACACCGGTGATATTTTTTCGTATGTTTTCACGAGGAGGGCTAACCTGTCTGCGATTGGGGCGACGAATTTAACAGCCACTGTGGTTTATGGTCTCGACCTTAACAGCTCAAACGACATGGCTTCAGTCCAAGTTCCCAGTGGCGGTAGATTGAGGGTGACAAGCTATCCATTCATCGAAGATTTTAACGTAACCACCACCGGCTCTACCTCAGAACCACCCCTTGGCTTTGGCAATGAATCGACGGATTCCATAGGTCCATTTTCTGATTGGCTCTTCCGAAACGACGCAACGCCTTCCTTTGGAACTGGTCCGCTCGCCGACCATTCCACTGGCATTTCGGGAATGGGCGGGTACGCCTATGTGGAAGGAAATGGGGCGGTCGCGCCCATCAATCTGCGCACTCCTTGTTTCGATCTTAGTGGCCTGAGCAACCCAATCTGTCGTTTCTGGGTCCATTCGGATAATGCCAATGGAAACACCAATGCAAACCAGCTGAACATCGATGTCATCAGCTATCCGTTTGGGTTCTTGACAACCGATGTGACCCCGTCAATCAGTCACCTTGGAAGCGCATGGATACTTCACGTAGTCGACCTAAGCCCATTCGCAGGTCAGATGATCCAATTGGTGTTTCGGGGAAATACAAGCATAGGCGGGTCAGGTCATGACATTGCCATCGATGACTTAAGTGTCTCGGGGCTCCAGGCCACACCAGGGCAAGCCCCCCAACCAGGCTTGGCTGTACTTGACCTGAATAATCCCTTCAACATCAACGGTAATACGGTGGATCTCGGATTCGGCGGGCCTTACTTCACCAGTGTCGCTGAAGGTGGCACATTGTTGTTCCACATTGAAGGAACACCCCTGCAAACCATCCTACTCTTGGGCGGGCCGCTCAATCCTGTCGTTGCGTCATTTCCTGGCATTGGGAGTATGGACATAGGTGGACCTGTCGATCCAATAACTGGAATTCCAAGCGCCATTACTGTCCTTGCGGACGGAGCGATATCGTTTGGGCTGGACGGATTCTTCGTGACCGCTGTCGATGGACAATTCGACTTTGCCACCTCGGTACCAAGCTTGCCACCTGGACTAAGAATCACCTTCCAAGCGGTGATTGCGTCATCAGCTATGGTGAGCATGAAACTGTCGAACGCTGTTGAGGTCACATTCTAACCCAAATTCTTAAGACCTTGTTGGTGCCAGGGGCGGCATAGTGCTAAGAAGTGATGGGAGTGAGTATCGTGCTCAAGAGATTTGAGAGAACGAGGAGTTGGCGGCTTAAGAACCGGGACATCATGTTCATTGCTCACATTGTTCTCCTGGGTGGTGGCATGATTCTTGGGGGCCTAGTGGGAGCAGGAAACCGGCAAGGGCCTTCCTTCACCTTGGCGGGTATTTTGGCCCCTTTTCTGGGGCCTTGGAGTATGTTGTTCGAACCCCATGCTTGCGACTTCGGCGGCTGGGATGAGGACTTCAAGATCTTGGCCATAACGATCACGGCGACGCTTCTCGCGAGTCTTGGGTACGCCTATGGATCTAAGCCCAGATTCTTAAGATCAATCGCTATCACACTGAGCTTTGTCTCGTTGATCCTATGGATCTTATGGGGCCTGGCGGACGCCCTGAATTCTACCAGTTGACATCGGATCCTCTTACGAATCTATATTCCGAATTCTGTGAGTCTGGTGGCGAGAGTATACGGGTTGGTGGCGATGAATTCTGACCTTATGTCATCCTTGGTGCCAACTTGACGCCGACGTCCACCACGACATCAACTTCGTTGCCTTTTGCATCACGATAAAACGACATGTTGAGTCCCATGCCTTTCTTGAATCGGTGTTTGTAGATCTCAGCGATGACCAGGTTTTCGAATATGGATCCTCAGAGAGGGTGGATTTGGATTTGGTGATGAGATTCCAAGCCCAACAAATAGGAGACCAATCCTATGTCATGTAAGTAGAGCTTGGGGGTCTTGACCAAGCGTTTGCGAGTGTTGGCACGAAAGGGTTACAGCAAGAATACAATGTTGCTTACTTCCATGTAAGCAGCCATCTAGTTTGAGGCTCTTATCCGAATCGAATGTAAGTGAGGCCCGCCCTGAGTGTTTTCAAAACGAGCCTCGTTGCCCGAAGGCTTCCGAGTCCTGGTTATCCCTTGGCGGATTGTTCCTCAGCAGAGCCCGACTCCGTTTCACCAGTCGACCTGTCAGACATTGTGAATCCGAAGTAGCGACAACTCCTTGTCCAACTGACATATTCTGGGTTGCTTCTTGTTGAGTTCTTCAATGTGTTTTCAGGCCTCCCATTTTCGCGATCGCCTCGAATTCGGCTTCTGTCCTATCGTTTGTCGTCCCCCAAGGATTCAAAATCTCATCTGAACGGCCCAAAATATATTCCAATTCTCCCGTTTTGGGGGAGTTTCTTGTTGCCACGATGGTCGCTGTCAACTACGGTTCTACAGGTTCACATAAATTCAAGGAGTTTCATGGCGTACCCAGGTGTCTTGGGCCCCTTCAACAAACTCGCCTTGGTGTCTATTGGTTTGAAGAACGCAACCACCGGTGTCGCAAAGACGCAGCCGGTGGCGCTATCATTATTCTATCAATAGCTTCACGGCGCGTCTTGTTTCACGACCATGCGCGGGAGTATAGGCAGTCCAGCTGAATTGATCTTTGGCTGGATTGTCTTGACCCGGCCAAGCAATTGAACTTCGAGGTTGACCCGTTTCTCTGTCCCCATTTGCCATGTCACGATGAAAGTTGCCTCGGCAATCACAGAGCTAAAGTCCATCGACGAAATACTGAGGAATCAAAGTCGGCAGGTCTTTTGGCTTTAGTGGACATAAGATGTTTAACATAAATTAGTTACAGTAGATATATGCCTTTGGTGGCTGCCAAATGGATCGACAAAGGCAACCTCGAACCCCGCAGAAATCTTGCAAAAGTAAATCTTGCCTTTGGTTTTTCTAAAGGCTACTTTCAATTTTGCAAGGAGCATTGCGATGGCCAATACAAACAGACTGCTGTCCTCCCACATACTTTTTGCCCTAGAGAATTCGCCTATCGTCTTTGTCAATGGGCCGCGCCAAGCTGGAAAGACGACGTTGGTGCAAGAGCTGGGATCGAGCGCATTTCCATCGGAGTACATCAGTTTTGATAGCGCAACTCAACTAGCAGCGGCGTCGGCTGCTCCTGAGGCATTTGTATCTGGTCGAAAAGGCCCGGTGATCATTGATGAAGTTCAACTGGTCCCAGATATCTTTCGGGCACTCAAGACAAAAGTCGACTTCGTGCGTTCCCAAGGGATGGACCACGCCAATGGACAGTTCCTCCTGACCGGATCGGCAAATATCATGGCTCTGCCAAGATTGTCAGAGCCCTTAGTTGGACGGATGAGTATTAAGACCTTACTTCCTTTCTCCGGATCTGAAGCATTGGGTACGAATGGCGATTTCATCAAACGGCTCTTCGACATGGACTTTGAAAACCAAAGCAAGAACCCGGAATCCCTGAACGAAGTCATCCGCTTGGCGACATTCCCGGAAATTAGTGGTAAGGCAGCCCGATCTCGACACGTTTGGTTTGAAGGCTACTTAACCACGATTCTTCAACGAGATGTTCGCATGCTCTCAGAGCTTGAGAAAATTGCGCTTCTCCCGACGTTGCTGCGAATCTTGGCATCAAGAGCGGGAAGTTTGTTGAACGACGCCGCCATTGCAAGAGATATCGGTTTGAATTCGGTGACCACGAAAAGCTACCGTGGAATCTTACAAGCCATGTTCCTGACGTTTGCTCTTCCGCCCTGGTACCGCAATATTGGCAAGCGCTTGGTGAAATCATCCAAAGGATTCTTAGGCGACACCCTCCTCCTTTGTCACTTGCTCGATTGGGACATCGAAGAACTATGCCGAAACAAACCCGATTTATATGGTCACGTTGTTGAGAACTTTGTTGCCACCGAATTGTGTAAGCTTCAGTCGTTCAGCAGTCTTCGTACAAGACTGCATCACTTCCGCGCCAGCGATGGCAAAGAAGTTGATTTTATCCTGGAACGACCAGACGGACACCTCGCGGCAATTGAAGTGAAATCTTCTGAAACGGTTAAGTCCGTTGACTTCAAGGGAATCAGATCTCTTC
>WFTN01000290.1 GCA_015485455.1 Planctomycetota bacterium
ACTGGGAGCCGTGGCATCCCGCCGCTTCTTGGCCATCCAAAAAGAACCAAGGACCCCTAAAATACCCCTCCATCTTGGTCGTGCCCCGCCGCTTCGTGGTCATTTTGAGAAACCCCCAAAGCCAAGAGGCTTGGGGAAGCAAAAAAATGGTGATGGTGTCAATCCTGCACGGTGTTCGGAATCCGTACAGACGCCGGGTGGGCGTGGGCCTAGCCCTCCTGCAACTTCTACGAGTTGCAGGATGGAGCCAAGCCTTGATCGCCATAACTTCCTACCATCACAGGAGCAAAGCCTCTCAAGGGAATTGTTCTCTTTCTTCGATCGGGATTCTTCAACTGGGCATTCGTGGCATAGTGGTTGCTATGGTCCATTGGGTCATTTTTTTCCCGAAAGAAATTCTGACCGCATTTGTTCGATTGAGCCGTTGCCTTCTATGACTCAAGGCGAGCACCGAATGAGCCAGCTACCCGGGGCCACATGTGCACGCCTTCCTCATCAAGTGTGTCGTGGGAATGCCAAAGTGGACGTGATTCAAGGAGACTGTGTCGTGTGGATACGAAGTAAGATATTGTTTGTGGTCCTGGTGCTGGCTTTGACCAACGTCGCTTGGGCCGACACGGTTACGGGAGTTGTGGTGAATTCCCTGGGCCAGCCTATTCCAGGGGCGACCGTGGAGGTTTATCGGGAAGGTTCTTCGGTTGTCACCAATGCCGTTGGTGGCTTTACCTTGAACTTGGTCAGCGGTACTTACA
Organism: Planctomycetota bacterium; assembly: GCA_015485455.1. Classification (GTDB taxonomy): domain Bacteria; phylum Planctomycetota; family DRQF01; genus S139-23. The sequence continues at coordinate 753 of WFTN01000290.1, forward strand.
GTTTTCAGATTATTCCACCTGCTGGAATGCTCTTGGCACCGGGCATCGTCGCAGGCTTCGTGGTGAACGGGCCGAGTTCGATGGGCAACGTGACCTTAGAGGCTGGGGTCCTGCTTTCTGGCATCGTGCGCGACACTGGCAACGCTCCTATTGTGAATGGCGACTTGGACGTTTTTGATGACCTTACAGGGATCAAGTTCAACACCCCTGGGGACAAGACGACAGTGACCGGGTCATTCTCATTGCGGGTGCCGGCGCGCCTGCTGCGCCTGCGAGCTGAACCAGCCGCTGGCCAGATTCTTGTAGCCCAGATACAAACCCTGAACGTCACTGCTTCCATGTCTGTCGGCACGATCGTTCTACCCCAGGGTTTCATCCTGTCGGGGACTGTACGAGATTCCGTCACGTCTGCGGTTCTGTCCGGGGTTGATATCGACGTGGACGATCTGAGCACAGGTGTTCGTATTCAAACTCCAGGTGACAACACCAATGCCGCGGGAGTCTTTTCAGTCATTGTTCCCGCAGGTTTCTACACCGTGTCATTCGAAAGGTCAGCAGGACAACTCTACGTCGGTTATCAGGAGATTGTCTTCGTCAACAATGCCCCCACCAATATGGGGTTTGTGGCCATGGAGGCCGGGATCTCCATCAGCGGCACTTTGGTGGATGGAAATGGTTTTCCTGTGGCGAACGCTGACTTGGATGTCAGGTCGGATGCAGGAGACGCCATTGTCTATACCCCCGGAGATGCCACGGAGTATGATGGGACATTCGAGGTTGTTGTTCCTGCAGGCAACTACCGGGTCGTTTTTCAGCCTACTCTCGCCAGCTCACTTTTGGCTAAGACGACAACTGTTCAATCCTTCGCGGCCTCGACGAACTTGGGCAACGTGACGGTGCAATTGGGACAACTTTTGTCCGGGCGCATTACGGCCTTTGCATCCGTTGCCCCTCAAGTTCGCTGCGCTGTACTTCTGAACGATTCTGTTTCTGGGCTTCCTATCGAAACTGGCGACAACCTGACCGATGCTAATGGCGACTATGCCATCATCGTACCTACGGGAACTTTCGATATCACTCTGAAGACGAGGAAGGGGAGTCTGGCCCGTGATCGCGTCTATCCTTCCGTTGTGGTGGCAGGGCCGACGACCTTCAATGGTAGCCTACAATTGTTGCCGATGTTCGTGTATGTCGATGACCCGGCATTCCCTGAACCGCAAGTGGTGCTTGCTGGGTCTCCCCAACTGTTCATCACCGTCGCGATTTACAATCCGAACGGGATTACAACGGGAACTTTCTTGGAAGCGGAGGTGGAAGGTCCATTTGGGACTATCACCACATTGCTGACAGGCTCACCCACCGTTCTCGCCGCTGGGCAAGTTATCTTTGCTCAGTTTCTTGCGGTACCTTTGCCTCCCTTCCCGGCCTCCTTATCGGGACTACCCCACAAATTTAGGATTCGCCTGCGGGATCCTATGGACAACAGTGAAGTCGATGTGGATGAGTTTGTTTACTTCCCCCAATAGATCGACCCTGTTGGCAAGTTTTCTTGGAGATACGGTTCATGCGCGTTCTTATCTATAGTCATGATACATATGGGTTGGGCCACCTCAGGCGCAGCCTGGTGATGGCCCGCGCATTGGCGACTTCCCATTTGGGTGCTTCGGTCTTGATTGCCACGGGATCGCCTCGCGCCCATGCCTTTGAGTTGCCGCCAAACTGCGACACACTCAAGATGCCTTCCATTCTTAAGCAGACCGATGGAACCTATGCCGCTCGTGATCTCGATTTGTCCTTGGAAGAGGTGGTGGCGTTAAGGGCTAACTTGCTGTGCAGTACTTTTCGCGACTTTGCTCCAGACCTTATCATTGTCGATCATGCCCCGGTTGGAGTTGAGGGCGAGTTGTTTCCCTTGTTGCAGTCGATTCGTGAAGCGGATCCAAAGCCGAAATTAGTCTTGGGAATGCGTGACATCGTTGACGATGCCGAATTGACCGAGAGGGCTTGGCGCAAAACCGGTGGGTTCTCTGCCATTGAAGACGACTACGATCGCGTATTCGTGTATGGGGAATCCTGGGTTCCAACCACGGCCGTCGAGATGGGACTTGAGGCCCTGATCGACACCAAAGGCGAACAGAAAGTCCGGCATCTTGGCTACTTGGCTCCAGAGAGCCCGCGATGCCAAGCAAGTAGGCGTTTTTTGGTGACCGCCGGGGGAGGGGGCGATGGGCATGCGCTCTTGCGTTCATTCATTGGTTTTCTCTCCCGGCGTTCGGCAGGTGATGTGGCGGTCGATATCGTTACCGGTCCGTTCTTGTCTGAAAGACGATTCGAGACCATCCGGGCGCAAGTGGACGACTTGGATGGCCACGATGTTCAGCTTATTCGCTTCGATCCGCAAATTGCTCACCGTGTGGCTGCTGCCAGAGGAGTTATTGGCATGGCAGGGTACAACACAGTTGCAGAGATTATGTCTTCGGATCGTAGAGCCCTCCTTGTCCCACGGGAAGTCCCTCGTGTTGAGCAGTTGCTTCGGGCCCAGCGCTTGAGCAAAGTTTGCGGCTTCTCGTGGTGTCGTTTGAGTGAACTCTCCGACGGGACATTCCAAGAATTCATCGACGATTGCATTGACCCCAAGGCCAAGGCGGTTCCTTCGATGGTAATGAATGGTGCCCAGCGTTTGGTCGAGGAGGTCGAAGAGCTTCTTGCGGACGGCGCCTTCACTGATTTGGGACCAGGAGAGTCAATGTTCCGCGAGAATGCGCGATGAAGATTGCCTATGTGTTGAAGAAGTTTCCTCGACTTTCAGAAACCTTCATTCTGAATGAGATCTTAGGCTTGGAAGAGCTTGGCCATGAAGTCGTCGTGTTTACGCTGAAAGTCGCTGACGACGAACCGAGACATGGTGACTTAGAGAAGTTAAAAGCGCTGATCGTCCTTGTGCCTAAGGAGTCCGATGGTGGAGTGGTCGAAGACTCTCAACAGCTTCGTGCACTGATTGAGGCACTCCCTGAGCAAAGACGGCCTAAAATCGTGGCCCAAGGGCAAGGGGTTCTACAGTTGTGCGCTGATCATTCGGTCGACCACCTTCACGCTCATTTCATGACGGTGGCGAGTCATGTGGCCGCCGTCTGTCGTTTGAGCGGCGGACCTTCATTTTCAGTCACAGCCCACGCTAAGGATATATTTCGCCATGGCATTGACAAAGGGGTGTTTCGTCGAGTCGCCAAGGCTGCAAAGTCGGTCGTGACTGTCAGCTATTTTAATCGCCGCTACATCATCGATCGGTTTTTGAGCGAGTGCCCTGAGAAGGTGAGGATGGTCTACAACGGTCTGCCCCTTGAGGACACTTTCGATGTTGGGCGAAAAATCGAGCGAGAAGAAAACCATGTATTGGCTGTGGGCCGTTTGGTGGAGAAAAAGGGCTTTGACATCCTCATTCGTGCTTGTCACTTGCTGCGTCAAAATGGCAAGTCTCTTCGTTTATCCATTGTTGGCCAAGGTGATGAACAGGGGGCACTCACCCAGCTCGTTCATGACCTTGAGTTAGATGACATCGTGACAATGACAGGTCCATTACCGAGAGAGGAAGTGAAGGCCTTGATGGAAAGTGCCAAGCTCTTCGTCCTCCCATGTCGTGAGGGTAAAGACGGGAACCGTGATGCCTTGCCGACTGTCCTTATCGAAGCACTGTCTTGTGGGCTCCCGGTTGTATCAACGCTTATGGTCGGCATTCCAGAGATTGTCGGGGATGATGAATGTGGGATCTTGGTTCCTGTGGACGATTTTGAAACCACTGCCGTTGCGATGAAGAGCTTACTGGATGATCAAGTCTTATGGAGCACTTGTTCTGAGCGGGGACCCATTCGAACTCGAGAACTATTTGATCGTAGAAAAACTCTTCCGCAGATTGTTCAAGTTTTTGCTGACCAAGAAACAACAATGGAACAACGTGGCGGGATAGAATGAGAATTCTCGCAGTGAATGCTGATCGTGGCATTGCTCCAGACGGGAGCAAGGGAGCGGCGATTCACTTACGCAGTGTTCTCAATGCCTTTGTGGCGCAAGGGAATTCTGTTCTTCTTCATACTCAAAGGTCGCCAAAGTCTTTGGATGGGCTCCGATTTAAGGTGAAGACTGGGGTGACACGGGAGCAGCTTGTTGACTCGATCGAATCATTCGATGCCGAGGTGGTTTTTGAACGTTATTCCCTCAACGGGGCTTCTGGCATCGATGCGGCTTTGCAAACAAGTAGGCTTTTTGCACTTGAGGTCAATTCTCCTCTCTTCGCCGAGGCCAGCTTGCATCGTCCCACAACGATCACGGAAGAAAGTCAAAAAGTCGAAAATCGGCTTTGGCGAGAGGCTGATTTCGTTTTTCCTGTCTCCACCTATTTGCAAGAGAGAATAAAAGATGTCCGGGGTCATAGCCGGGGAGTAGTCTTCATGCCCAATGGCGTTTGCCAGTCAGAATTTGCATCCGTTTCCAAGCGCCAAACCACTCAAGAAGTGAAAACTCTTGCTTTCTTGGGACATCCGAAACCCTGGCATGGAACGGCATTGCTTCTTGAGGCCATGGAGTCCTTGCTAGCCGCCAAGAAAAACGTGCGCTTGCTCGTGATTGGTGGTGGACCCGGAGGTGACGATATCCGCTCTCGTTTCGAAGAAGCGGGACTGGGGGAAAACCTCGAGGTGACCGGACCTCTTTGCCATGAGGATGCAATTGTTCGTTTGAGTTCTTGCGATCTTTCCTTAGCCCCTTATGCTCAAAATGATTCTTTCTATTTTTGTCCACTTAAGGTCATTGAGAGTTTGGCAGCAGGAGTTCCATTGGTGGCGTCGCTGATTGGGGACATTAAATTCTTGACGGGCGGGCACGCTCGTCTCTGCCGCCCCGGTGATGCCGGACATTTGGCGGAAAGTATTGTCGCTCTCCTGGAGCAGCCAGAAGAGAGCCAAAGAATGGCTCGAGCGGGGCGTGAACACGTCCTCAAGCATCATACCTGGAAATCGAATGTGAGACGTATGGTTGAGCACATCGATTCTCTTCGTCGAGGCCAGAATTCTCTGATATGAAATTTTGGATACGAAAAGGTGCCTTCGCAGCGGCGAGGAAGTCCTTCCATCACTTCGGTGGTTTCATGGAAGATCAGAAAGCACTCATTGCTGGGGGCGTTGGGGCTTCCATCGGTATGACTCTCTTGGAGCTTCTGCGCCCCTGGCCCATTAAGCTTGTCGTGGATCATGTTATTTCCGGAGACACAAGCAGTTTGCCGGGCTTCTTGAGTTCCATGACTGCCGAGACGCTCTTGAATTTCTCTGCTTTGGCCATGCTGTTGATTCCTTTGTCCTTAGGTATTCTGAATCGCTTGAGTCAAGTTGCCTTGGCCCAAGTGGGGCGCAAAGTTACCACCCGGGTCCGGCGTCACGTATGCGAACATCTTCAGCTCTTGCCCCTCTCATTTCACTATTCTGCTCGCACTGGCGACTTGCTGGTTCGGGTGATGGGTGATGTGAACATGGTGCGGGACATCTTGTTTTCGGGTTGGGTTTCTCTCATCCAACGCCTGCTCATGTTCGTCGGGACTTTCTGCTTGATGGTTTGGATCTCACCTTTCTTAGGTCTTCTCACTCTTGTGCCATTGCCTTTCTTGGCCTGGTCAGTTCGAAGCTCTGGGGGGCGCATGAAGAAGGCAGTTTCCAAGCAAAGACGCAAAGAAGGAAACGCCGCAGCAATGGCATCCGAACTGCTGACTCAGATTCGTGGCATCAAAGCGTTCGGTGCTGAGCGCCGAAGTGCCAAGCTTTTTGCTGGCCTTTCACGGTCTGGAGAGCGTGCCGGTGTCCTAGCCACCAAAATCGCTTCTATGGCTAGTCTACAAGCTGAAGTTGTCACCGGGGCTGGCTTGGCTTTGATTCTTCTTGTTGGAGCGAATCAAGTCTTAAGTGGCGATCTTAAGGTTGGGACACTCTTAGTGGTCATCTCCTATGCTCGCGCCGTCTACAAACCTCTTAGGAAACTCAGCCGTGATGGCGTGCGATTGTCCAAGGCGGCAGCATGTGCCGAACGGCTGTTTGAGGTTTTGGACTTACCGGCGGAATATTCAGATGGTGGAATAAAGGCTCCGGTTTTTCGTGGCGATATCGAATTTCAACAGGTCAGCTTTAGCTACAATGAGAACAACGCTGCGGTTGAGGACTTGTCGTTTCGAATCCCAGCAGGGGCTCTCTGCGTTGTGACCGGAAAGAACGGCTCTGGTAAGTCTACCAGCCTATCCCTCCTTTTGCGTTTGTTCACTCCTCAAAGGGGGGCTGTGCGCTTGGATGGTGACGATATCCAGACTTTTGAGCTGGGATCTTTGCGATCTCGTTTCGCCTATGTGCCTCAGGACAATCTTCTTTTTGCCGGTACACTGAGAGAGAACATTTTGTTCGGCTTTCCAGATGCCTCCGTCAAAAATGTCGATGACGCGCTGGCAGCAACGGGGCTGAATCAAGTTGTGGCTGGTTTGCCCGAAGGTCTTGATACTGAGATAGGGGAATCTGGCGATAAATTATCTGGCGGCCAAAAGCGCCTTGTTGCCTTGGCACGGGCTGCAATCCGATCCGCGCCAATCTTGCTACTCGACGAACCTTTGGCCGGATTGGACACAGATGCGCGTTTGGATGTTGCCAGAGCCATTCGCCGAATCGCCAACGGCCGGACGACCATTGTGGTGAGCCATACCTCTTTGGATGATGTCGCTCCTGATCAGGTTATTGAGATGCGCGGTGGCGCTGTGGTCTCGATACGAGAAAGAGAGACCACATGAACCGAGAGACTCTTGAGTTTCCCGAGCGTGAGGAGTTTCTCCGGTTCTTGGGTGAGGTGGGTTGTGGTGCTTTGGGCTTATCTTGGGAGTATTATCGGGCGACTCCCCGAACGAAGACTGCCGCCTGGCTCGTACAGAGGGAATCCTCTGAATTGCGCGGCTACCTGAAGCGCTATGTAGACTCCAATCGAGCAGCTCAGGTGATGGCGAAACGGGCCCAACTCAAGAACGAGGCCACTTCATTCGGCTTGAGCGTTCAGTTGATGTCCGACAGTCGAACAATTCTCTATCTGTTTCCCTACGATGGTGGACTCCGTGAATTGGGTTTGGCGGCTGACCTCAGCAAACTTAAACGCATATTGGGACGTTCCCCATTTTTCGAGGGCCAGAGAATTCGTGGGAGGAAATCGAGTCTCGACATTGTTCGTTATAAACCCGAGCATCGTCTCTTGAGCAAGCTCACTCTTGGGTTGGTGGATACCGAAGGAAAGAAAAGCTCGCTGAAGCTCTTCATGCGGGTCTTTGCCGACAATCGTGGAGCGGAGATTGGCCGGGCAACAGAATTCCTGCGAAGAAATGGATTGGCCGAATTCCTCCCTCAACAATACGGGGCATTCCAATTCGGATGTATCCAGTTGGAAGAACTGCGGGATGGCGAGGAGTTTTGCACCTTCACTCGAATCGAAGATGCTGGAAACTTGGCCCAGGTTGTCGCGTCCATGGGGTCAGTTCGTGACCCCGACCTGCGAATCGTCCCGGCCCAACAGCTTGTCGAATTGCGCCTTAACGATTTGAAGACCTTTGAAGACGCCTCTTTGGAGGAGAGAATCAAGCGCCTGAGTTTGGCGCTTGGGGAGCGCTTGGGGTGGGTTCATTCGGGAGACTTAGGTGTCACCCATGGTGACCTTCACCCTAAGCAGTTTCTTGTCTCCTCTGGGCAGATGACTTTGATCGATTTTGAACGATGCGCCATGTCTCATCCGGCTTTGGATGCTGGTCATTTCGCTGCAGAAATCCACATGAGAGGATTAGAGCAGCCAGTCGAACTTCGGTCTAGCTATGCAAGTTTTTCCGCCATGTTCCAAGCGCGGTGGGGGGAGAAATTCACTAAGAGGATCAGGCGAGTCCTGCCGATTGGAATTGCCCTGGGTTTCGCGGCAGGGGCAGCCAGAGGCCTTCGGCGTGGCTTGGGAGCGGCCCATCCGTTGTCCCCGGCGAGGATGCTCGATGCAGCATTGGAATCTTTGTCGACGTTGCCAATAAAAAACAATGATGATTGGGTTTGGACTCTTCTTTATCCCAGTGGCAAGACCCCCTGGGCGGCATTCGGGCGGGATGGAAGTTCTGGTACTGAAGGCTGTGGCAGTTTTGACCCGCAGAGCAAACGATTCTGTCTTGTTAAGCCAGAGGCAGATAGTGCTTTACCAGGATTGGCCAAAGCTCTGGAAGAAGGTGAGCTGATCTCGCGACGGGTGGGACGCCGGGCAGTTGTTCGCGTTCAAACTGAGGAAAGAGCTTTCTATCGCAAGGTCTTGCCACCGAAGAAGGCGAAAAAGGCTGCCCAACGTCTGACTCTTTTGAATGCGGCTTTGGGTGACGATCAATTCTTGCTGCCTCAGATTCTCGGCTTCGATGGAGAATGGGGCTATCTGGACGTGAGGGAAATGCCAGGCGAATCGCTTCATGAACTCATTTGGCATGACCGCGAACCCAACTTTTTTGCTGCGGGTATGGGGCTGGCGAAGTTTCAAGCACTCGATGTGCAGAACGATCTCCCGGACTCCCGTGAAGATGACCTCCGGGGTTGGTTCGCGCGAACATTGAGTTTCTTCCCCTCGGAAGGCCGACTTCTCAGTGATGTTTTTTCTTCTCTACCCCAGGCTGCGGGATCTCGGGTAGGTGTCCTGCATGGAGACTTTCACGACAAGAACGTGATTTTGAATGGCGATCGAGCAGGGATCATTGATGTTGAAGGGGTTTCTTGGGGTCCCAAGGCGCGGGATGTGGGAAACATGCTGGCCCACATAGAATTGCGATCTTGGCAATTGGGGTTGTCCCGAGATGTTTCGGGTGTTTGGCGACAGGATTTCATCAAAGGCTATGAATCTGGGGGGGAGGCTCTCGAAGAAAGAGAGATTGAAGCCGAAAGAACTCGGGCGATATTTCGCCTGGGCTGCGTTTACCTTTTCCGCAAACGATGGCAGGGAGTTGCTCGGGATCTCTTGGGGCGACTTGCCCCCTTGATCGTCCTATCGATGCTATTCTTGAACGCCGGTTGTGTTTCCCTGCTTCCGCCACCGGCGATTGATTTGGAGGATGAAGTCGCCGGGGCTGAAATCGAATTGGGGGTTTCCTATTTGCGTAAGAAGGACACGGTCGAAGTGGAGGGAGAATTCCGCGGTGATACGTTTCACGCCGAGAGAATAGAAATCGAAGAGGCGGACGACGAGGTCGAGGTGAAGTCCGATCTATTGGAGTTTGATGTCGAAAGTGGAGAAGTACGCCTCGGTGCTTACGTCATGGAGATACGAGACGACTCCATTTTTAAGACGGCCATGGGGGAGACGATCGACCCCGGGGAGCTACCCTCACTTTTGCCCTCATTCTGCAAAGCAGAAGGTATTCAGCTGGAAGGGCATTTGTTTCTGAGGAAACTGACTCTTCGAGAGCGAAAACCAGAGGAACGTGATGAGTTACAAGGACAAATAGAGAGTCTCCGCTATAGTCGGCAACACTTTGAGATCGCTGGAAGTCCCGTACGGTTTCGATCAAACACGAAAGTCGTTTGGGATGTTGAAGGGGTTGATCCTCCGAAGCCTGAGGACCGCGGATTGCGTCCCCGTTCAAACCAGCGATTGCAGAAAATCTTGCGGATTGACGATGACGATTTGCGACCGGGAAACGGCATTCGCATAGCCGATGGCATCACCTTGGGGGGGGAATTTCAATGGAATCTCGAGTGGCGCCGGAATCACAACTTGAGAGCGGGTAGACCTCGTGATCGTCTCATCCAAGAACCCAGTTTTAAGATGGAGTTTTCTTTTGAGTTCTCGCCACAGTTTTTCGCATTCACGAAGGTAAGTGTAAGGCGGGATTGGGCTATTTTCGACGAACGCATTGACGATCAACATGGTTCAAGGATCTCACTCAATCAAGCTTATTTTGTCGCTTTGGATTTCCCCTTTGATGGCATGGCTCTTGAGATCGGGCGGCAGAAGTTTGACCAGGGGAGAGAGTGGGTTTTCGACGATGAGATTGATGGTGTTCGCTTGTTTCTCAACCTGGAAGGAGCGTTGCTTGAATGGTCTGTGTCCCAAAAGTTATTTGATGAAGGTCAGCGAGAGGATGGCATCACCAACTATTTGTTTGGGGCTCACCTTGAGCCATTCATCGATAGCGAGCTTTTTCTCTATGCTCTCCAACGGTCTGGGGGACGCCTCGTTGATTTAGATCGCTTACATGTGGGTGCTTCCTATCAACAGCAAATCGGTGCCTTCACCATGTGGGGCGACTTTTCCTACGTCACTGGAAGTGAAGACGATTTGGATGTCGAGGGGTTTGGCATTGACGTCATGTTCATGTATGTCATTGGCAATTCCGATTTCGAACCGTCTATTTTTGGTGGCTTCGCCTGGGCC
>WFTN01000291.1 GCA_015485455.1 Planctomycetota bacterium
ATCCAGAAGAGCTTTGACATTTTCTGCGAGCTTGGCGTCCTCGAAGGATCGCTTACCGACAGGGGCATGGACATTGCCACCCGAGTCGACGCGAAATTCGATTTTACCAGCAACAAATTCACTTACTGCGGTACCCACATCCATGGTAACGGTTCCGGCCTTTGGACTCGGCATTTTGCCCTGGGGACCCAGGACCTTTCCGAGACGGCCGACGTGACGCATCATGTCGGGAGTAGCAACAGCCACATCGAAATCCATCCAACCATCCTGGATCTTTTGAGCCAGGTCGGCGGAACCGACTTCGACTGCCCCCGCGTTCTTTGCTTCCTCGGCCTTAGGGCCTTCGGCAAAGCAAATAACACGAAGGGTTTTGCCGATCCCGTGCGGTAGAGAGATCGCCCCACGAACCATTTGGTCCGATTTTTTTGGGTCGATTCCTAATCGCACGCAAAGCTCGACGGTTTCGTCAAACTTCGCCTTAGGAAAGCCAGACAAGGTTTGGATTGCAGTCTCCAAAGCTTCGGCCTCCTGAGGGGCTCGGGCCTTGGCCGCGCGGTACCTTTTGCTCCGCTTTGGCATAGGCATAGCCTCCTTGAGGTGCTGAGTTCCATTCCGTGGTTAGACCGCACCTCAATGGTCTCCCACGAAATTACAATGGGGATACACAAGCATCCCACAGGAAGGACGAGTCCTCCCAAACGAACCCCAGAGGTTCGTTGTTTCATTCTAGCCTTTGACGACTAACCCCATAGAGCGAGCTGTGCCAGCAATTATATTGATGGCAGCATCGATATCAGAGGCGTTCAAGCCATCCATTTTGGTTTCAGCAATCTCTTTGAGCTGAGCCCGCGTCACAGTGCCAACCTTGTTGACATTAGGCTCACCTGATCCCTTCAGGACCCCTGCTGCTTTCTTCAGCAAGACCGCTGCAGGTGGCGACTTGATGATGAAGTCGAAGCTACGATCACTGAAAACGGAAATCTCGACAGGCAATACCATGCCGGGTTGTTCTTTTGTTGCGTCATTAAAACGCTTCACGAATTCAGCAATGTTCACACCGTGCTGACCCAAAGCGGGTCCCACAGGAGGAGCTGGTGTTGCCTGCCCACCAGGACATTGCAACTTAATTTTCGCGGTGATTTCCTTGGCCATGATATTGTTCCGTCTCTTTTAGGCCCCTCATCAAACAGGGGCCAACTCAATTTTGACTATGACAGGGAAGAACTAAATCTTCTCAGCCTGCCAGTACTCCAATTCGACCGGGGCAGCCCGACCAAAGATATTTACCGTCACGCGAATCCGGCCCTTCTCAGGCAAGATCTCTTCAACCACACCATCGAAGTCTTCGAATGGGCCATCCTTGATTTTGACCTGCTCACCGACGTCAAAATTAATCTTGATGACTGTCTTTTCTTCGGATTCTTCACCGACTCCAAAGATCTTGGCTACCTCATCAGGTGTCAAAGGATAGGGCTTTGTGTGGGTTCCGCCATGGGATCCAACAAAGTCACCAACCCCGGGAGTTTCCCGAACGAAGAGCCAAGTTTGCTCATCCATGTAGAGCTCAATGTATACATACCCAGGAAAAAGCTTCTCAGAGCGAACGCGTTTCTTGCCGTTCTTGATCTCTTCAAACTTCTTAACTGGCACAGCAACTTCAGTGATGCGATCGCCAAAACCATGAGTCTCGATCTTACGATCGAGTGTCTTACGGACGCGCTCTTCTTTGTTGCTCTGAACGCGAATGGCGTACCATTGCTTCTCTGTGGCTTGCTTTCCAGGTTCCATCAGATGATCTTCTTAAAGATAGTTGCCAGAGCGTATTCCACTGCGGTCAGATATGCGGCACAGACAGCCACAAAAATGAGCACAATCACTGTGGAGTGCCGCGCATCATCCCATGTAGGCCACGAGACTTTCTTGAGCTCAGTCTCAGTATCAATGAGAACCGTCGCTGGTTTTTGGCCATTCAAATATTTGAAGGTCCAAAAAGCGAATGCCACGTTGAGCGCAAGACAAAGCAGGACACCCACGGTCACTGCTTGCTCGTAGTAGGGCAATTCCAAGTTGAGCAATGTCACACGAGCCCACTCCCAGCGCGAGATCGTGCCAGATAGGTCCCTGAAACCCCAAACGGACAGAATTAGGAGCGAATAGAAAGCAACGCGCCGCGTCATCTTGCCTTCGCCATTCTTGTAGATATCCACGTCACACCCCTTTCGGGCGAACCGGGCCTCAACCCACCTACTGGAATCGTCGCGGTGCCCAAAAGGGCGCCGCGACGTACCGAAAATCAAACGCTGGGTGGCGCAAGGCACCGCCCAGGTCTTATGAAATCAACTACTCGATGATCTTGCCGACAACACCAGCACCCACGGTACGACCACCTTCGCGAATAGCGAAGCGCAGCTCTTGCTCCATGGCGATTGGTGTAATCAAGGTGATCTCAACGCTCACGTTGTCACCAGGCATGACCATCTCAGTTCCTTCTGGAAGCTTGACAGTTCCTGTCACGTCAGTTGTACGGAAGTAGAACTGAGGACGGTAACCATCGAAGAATGGTGTATGACGACCACCTTCATCTTTGCTCAAGACATAAACTTCACCGGTGAACTTGGTGTGAGGGTTGATCGAACCTGGCTTAGCAATAACTTGGCCGCGCTCGATGTCTTCCTTCTTAATACCACGGAGAAGCAAACCGACGTTGTCCCCAGCTTCACCCGTAGGCAAGGTCTTCTTGAACATCTCAACACCAGTACAAACCGAATCGGTTGTATCCTTGATGCCGATGATTTCGACTTTGTCGTTGATGTTAATAACACCACGCTCAATACGACCAGTTGCCACGGTTCCACGACCTTCAATGGAGAACACGTCTTCCACTGGCATCAGGAATGGCTTGTCGACATCGCGCTTAGGTGTGGGAATGTAGCTGTCAATGGCATCCATCAATTCATAGATGCACTTGAAAGCTTCATCATCAGGCCCCTTGTCAGCCTGAGCAGCTTCAAGAGCCTTCAAAGCTGAACCATGGATCACAGGAATGTCATCACCTGGGAACTCGTACATGCTGAGAAGCTCACGAAGCTCCATCTCGACCAACTCGAGAAGCTCTTCGTCGTCCACCATGTCGCATTTGTTCATGAAGCAAACGATTGCAGGAACACCAACCTGGCGAGCCAAAAGAATGTGCTCCCGAGTCTGTGGCATTGGGCCATCAGTGGCGGCCACAACGATGATAGCACCGTCCATTTGTGCCGCACCGGTGATCATGTTCTTGACATAATCAGCATGCCCTGGGCAATCAACATGAGCATAGTGACGGGCATCAGTCTCATACTCGACGTGAGCGGTTGCGATTGTGATACCGCGCTCGCGCTCTTCTGGAGCATTATCGATCTGATCAAAGTCACGCTTTTCAGCGAGACCTTTTTGCGCCAAACTTGCTGTAATTGCTGCAGTAAGGGTGGTTTTACCGTGGTCAACGTGACCAATGGTGCCGATATTGCAATGGGGTTTGGTTCTTTCAAATACTTCTTTGGCCATGACTGACTCCTTTTGACCATCTGCCCGGTCGCTTTGACCAAGCCTTCGACAATCCCGAATGAATTCTGCGTTCCTTGCAACGGCAAGGATCGGCTCTGGCTGTCTCCGACACCGCGTCGGAATTGCCCTAACAATGAGAGCTGCTGATGGGATTTGAACCCATGACCTCGTCCTTACCAAGGACGTGCTCTACCCCTGAGCCACAGCAGCAAACCAACTCAAGTCGCCCTGCGACTCGTTTCATGACAAGCATGAACAAAGTGGGGAGAGAAGGACTCGAACCTTCGAAGGCATAGCCAACGGATTTACAGTCCGCCCCGTTTGACCACTCCGGCATCTCCCCGAATTTTTGATCGAGACCGAGATCTCGACCGTCCCATCAGCCCGTAAGTCTAAGCTGTAAAACAACTTATCAGCGACCGGAGCCAATGAAAGAGCCAGCGGTCGGGGTCGAACCGACGACCTGCGGTTTACAAAACCGCTGCTCTACCACTGAGCTACGCTGGCAAATGGCCCACGGGCCAAATTGGAAGTGAGATGATATGCCGCGTAACCCCGCTATCAAGGCTCGTTACTCAAAAAGGGAAGTTCTTCCTTAACCATTACTGTCAATAGACTTAGGAAATGACAATCCGGACCCATGAGCTTTTTTTGCAATGGAAACCGAAATCGGGCACTCAAGTTGCGCTGGAGGGCGCCTTTCGACTCCGAATGTCAGGGACAAAATAATCGCCCTGATTTCTC
>WFTN01000292.1 GCA_015485455.1 Planctomycetota bacterium
CCACACCATGGCCTCAAGTCCATACTTGAGAGCTCTACGCTGTATATCGGAAGTCGGAGCCATATCCTGAATGCCGGAGTGCTGTGAATGAAATTTCACGGAAGAAACAGGACAAAAAAAGTGACGGCACCAAGAGAAGGGGCTTGGTGCCGTCGGGTGAGTCTACCTGGTCAACTGAGAAAGTGGAAAGTTGTGGCCGAGGTAAACTTTATACGTTTCCACGTGGTCACCTATCGTCCAAATCCTGGAGAATGCTCTGTGAAGATATTCATTCATGGATGAGCTGGCTTGCACAAGTCGTGATCTTGTCTCGATTAAGAGCAGTCCCCTCAGCTCTTGTGTGAGCGCTGCAAAATCCTGCAAGGGTGAGATTTCGCAATGAAGACCGGAAGATCCGAATGTTCGGGCCTGGGCCCCGCGCCCTTGCTCAATGGCATAGTTTCCATGCCAGGAGTGTCAGAACCCCAGGTTCTTTGGGCACCATAGGTATTCATAGAACCTATCAAATTGTCCTCATATTCGAGAAAGAAAACCCTTAAGAGGACAAATTCGCCTCTTTCCCTGGGGAAAATCCATGGTCATCCCCACGGAAAAAGGACCAGGAGGTGGTCAAGTCAGAAAAAAACTTGGTCGAGAATGACCTTTCAGCCGCGCTCAATGCAGTCAATTGTCGATTTCAGCGACGACCCACGATAAAGTAACCCACACATCTGGGACTCGATCCTGGTAGCCATCCAATTGCATACGATTGATGAGACATGGCTTGTTACCGTAGTCACCAGATTCAGCCTGATTCGGCCCAATCTCAAGATTGGGCCCTTCACGGATACTAAGAGGACGTAGACCGAATGAAAGCTCACATGCAGCAACAACAAAGCCCCACACTCAAGGTGGCGCTCCTGGCTCTCTTAGCCCTCCTCATGCCCGTCATGACTTGGGCTCAAAGCGATGAGGCAGAACAAGAGCAAAGCAAAGCCAACCAAGCCAAAATCGCCCTGATCAAGAACATCCCCGTTCCCCAAGACCCCAGCGCTATTGCAGGGTCTTTCAAAATGGGTGAAAAGAGAATCACGGTCACTGCCGGTGATTTCTACGACACACAAGTTCTCATCAATCAGATGGAAGGTTCTCAGCGTCGGATGGTCAACTCCGACGACACCTGGGCCAGAATCATCTTGACCGCCTGGGCAGATGCCTTAGAGCTCGAAGCCGCCCCCAGCGAAGTTGACAAGAGACTCCAAAAGAAGACACCGGTCCTTTACCAAGGTGTCCTCGACCGTTGGGCAGCCATCGGCGTTTCTCCCGAAGATGGAGAGGCCTACCAAAAGGCATCGATCAAGGTGGACCACCTCAAGAACCTGCTCTTCAACTCGAACCGCACCTCAACCCAGGATGCATTCGATCAGTTCAAGACGCAGAAACTTCAGTATCAATTCGAGTATGCCTGCTTCACAGACAAAGATTTCGCCCAAAGAATCATCGACGCAGGCATCACCAAAGAGATGCTGGAAGAATTCTGGAAACAAGATCGTAGTGCAGCCGCTCGCTACCGCATCCCCGCATCCGTGAGTGGTGGCATCGTCTACTTTAACCCCAACGACTTTAGCGACGAAATGGTTGCTTCTTTGGGCGACGCTTCGAAAGTCACCCGCAGCCAGGCATTGGCCTACTTCAAAGCGAATAAGAAAAGGCTTGTGGGTTCCATCCCGCCCAACAAGAGACACCTTCTCACCTTAAACCCGGACACACCCTTAGAAGAAGTCGTCAGCCCCTTCTCCTTGGTCAAAGATCAGATCATCAAGAAACTGACTCTTCAACACTTGGTTGTGGAGGCCCATGCGGCAGCCTTAAAGGCCGGACCAAAGGTCAACTTGAAAGAGATCGCCAAGACCTACCACCTGGGCTTTCATGAACTCAAAGACGTCGATCGTCGTGGGGCCATGGATGAACTCAAAGAATTCGGCATCCCTGCATTCTCTCAGCTCTTCGCCGCCCCGGTGGGTCAGTTATCCCGCCAACTTTCTGTGGTCGGCGACATGCGTTTCTTCTTCAAGGTCACAGCCAAGAAAGAAGCCCACCTCCCCGAGCTTAATTCCGTCATTGATCAAGTTCGAAAATTCTACATCGAGACTCGATCCAGCAAGTTAGCCCGGGAAGCTGCCAAAGAGATTCTCGATGAGATGAATGCCAAGGTCAACGTGCTTCTGGCCCCTGAGCGGGAACGCTTGGAACAAGAGGCCGACGAAACGGCTGAGCGAGAAATCGCTCGTATGAAC
>WFTN01000293.1 GCA_015485455.1 Planctomycetota bacterium
CCATCAATACGGTCGTTGGCATTACTCCTGGTCTTGGAATTGATCCGAATGTTCCTGGTTTTGGCCGGGACCTATCAGCTTTGAGTGGGACGATGACGGTTCTGAACCCCGGGCGCTCGGCTTTCGAGCTCTTTGACCACGGCCCTGGTACACCGTTGAATCCTATTGACCTCATCGGGTTTGCCAACAACATGAGCCATCCAGTGGGAAGAGGCATTGTGTTCCGCAAGAACCCAGCGGCTCTCAATACAACACCGGCAAATTCCTCCTATATCGTCGAATAGGACGACGGGGCTCCCTTGAAATAAGTGTCGGTTTTCGCGCAAACTGGGTTGGATTGGCTTTGGCGAGGCGAATTCAGTTGTTTGCCGGGACCGTCACTCTATGTTTCAAGGATAGGAGCTCATGGCGCAGTCAGCTCTCCAGGTGCTCGAAAGTCAGTTTGGGCATACGTCCTTCCAAGGCATGCAGGAGGAAATTATCTCCTGTGTCCTCAGAGGTGAAGACACCCTCATCATCATGCCCACCGGTGGTGGCAAGTCTCTTTGTTATCAGCTTCCGGCTCTGATGCTTCCCCATTTGACCATCGTGATTTCGCCACTGATTGCCCTCATGAAGGATCAGGTGGACGCCCTGCAAAAAAAAGGGATCCCGGCGACCTACATCAATTCCTCACTGGATAAAGGAGAGCGTGAACTTCGGCTCCTGGATGTGGTCAACGGCAAGTACAAACTCCTTTATGTGACCCCGGAAAGGTTTCGCAAGAAGGAGTTTGTTTCAGCCATGAAGGGTGTTGGCATTTCTCTTCTGGCGGTTGATGAGGCCCACTGTATTACTTCCTGGGGCCACGACTTTCGCCCAGAGTATGGACGAGTTGGTGTCATTCGAGAGACCTTGGGCAACCCGGTTACCATTGCTTTGACGGCGACAGCAGCTCCTGAAACACAGGTCGAGATCAAACGTTCCCTGGGGATTGAAGATGCCAAGCTTTTTCATTCTGGCATCGAACGCCCCAACCTCCATTTGTCTGTGCACCAAGTGTTTGATGGAGAAGAACGCCTCGAGCGTATCGTGAGCTTGGTTGACCGTTTGGGTGGGCCAGGCATTGTCTATATGTCCTTGATTCGTGACCTTCGCGTTCTTGAGGACGAGCTGTTGAGGCGAGGAAAGACGCCTTTGGTCTACCATGGGGGGTTGTCTGCCCACGAACGTCGGCAAATGCAAGATCGTTTCTTTGCGTCCACGGATGCCGTTGTCTTAGCTACAAACGCCTTTGGCATGGGAGTCGATAAGGCTGATATTCGTTTTATTATTCACGGGCAAATCCCAGGAAGTCCAGAGGCCTACTATCAAGAGATTGGCCGTGCTGGCCGAGATGGCAAGCCTTCTCTTTGCGAGCTCATTTACTTTGCCGAAGATCTTATGATTCGCAAGCAATTCATCGAATGGGCCAATCCGACTCCCGATTTCTTGCGATCGGTCTATGACCTTATGGTGTCATGGGGTGAGAATCTCTATGCTCACGATCTTGAGGATATTGCCTCGACCTTATTGCTTAAGAACCGTCGGGACGGACGAGCTGGGATGGTTGTTGGATTGTTGCGCGCCGCGGACATCATTGTTGGCGATTTTGATCGGGGGAACTTGGAAATCGTTCGGCCCCTTCGGGATCATGAAGAAGACCAGTTGATTGATGTTTCTAAGCGTGAACGAGATTTGACCCGTTTGTTGGATTTACTGAAATTTGTTCAGGCAGATTCTTGCCGACGGCAACGGCTCTTCGGTTACTTTGGCTTTAACTTGGACGAAGGATGCGGCAACTGTGATATCTGTGTTTCCACTGACGACTGGATCGCAGCGCAGCCATTCATCGAAAATATCAGTGGGGGAGATGCTCCTTCTGAGGAAGCCTGCGGGGAGTTTCACGACGATGCTCCGGTTCGAAGAGGGGAATGGCTCCTGATAAATCGCCGGCATCACGTTGTGGTGAAAAAAGTCGAACACGGAGAGTCCGGGACCTTCATCGAGGCTGAATCCGCCGGTGACTTGGAGATTCGGCGTTATGACCTTTCCCGGGTGCGATGGAGGCGCATCCAATAAGGTTGAGGCTTCGTATTATTCTCTTGGCTCACCAGGGACTCTCATGAGACACTATGAACATGTTCGAATCGCTTAGTGGAAAAGTTCTGATTGCTGGCCCCAGTCTGCAAGATCCTAATTTTCAGCGGACTGTCATCGTGATGTGCGAGCACACAGAAGAGGGAGCCCTTGGGATCGTCTACAATCGTCCGTCGCCGATTACGGTGTCTGAGGCCATGCCTGCCCTGGTCACAAGTTCCTTAGCCGGAAGTCGGCTGTTTTTGGGGGGGCCGGTCCAGACGGACAGCCTATTCGTTATTCACGACGACGAGAATGCTGGTGGGGAAGAGCTCAGCTCTGGTGTCTTCTTTGGTGGTGACCCCCAACTCTTGGGGGCTCTGATTGCCCATTTGGGACAAGGACGAGGCATCCATGTGCGGATTTTCGCTGGCTACTCCGGCTGGGGAGCCGGGCAGTTGGAATTCGAGATGTCACAGGGGGCCTGGATTGTTGCTCCCCTTGATCCGGAGCAAGTCTTGGTCGCCGAAGGTGAAGACGGATGGCGACAGGCTCTTGTTGATTTAGGGGGGCGTTACGCCGTTTTGGCCCAAGCCCCCATTGACCCTCGCCTCAATTGAAGGCGAGAGTTCCTACCTCGAGGCCCGGTCGTTATTTGCGGACTTCGACGTGTTCAGTATGGCGACGCAAGCGACGGGAATACTTCATGAGACGCAATGGGCCTTCCATGTTGGCTTTGTTGCGACTTGCACGATAATTGAGGTCGCCCGTTTCGGTGCATTTCAGCCACACATAGTCACGAGCAAGGTTTTTTTTCTTGGCCACGGCCGTTCTCCGATATGAAATCCCCATTTGGGGGCGCTATTGTTACCGAAATTCCAGCTCTCTCAAGGGCTCACCCATATTGCTGCCCTTTGCTCTTGCCTGAGTGTCCTAAGTTACTATTCTGTCTTTACTTGAAGTAGTCCATACGTTCGCAATTTTCCCCGTAGAAGGCACGAAAATGAATCGGTTCTGCATGCTCAGCACGTTCTTGCTCCTCTTGACCTCGGGAGCTTGCTCAGACTCTGGCCAGAATCCTCCAACGGACGTGGTCCTTTCTGGGCCTAACCAAGTTGCCCAGGAGTTGACTCATGCCATGGTGGCGAATGACTGTGGCAAAGTGGCTGACATGAGCACGGGAGTCCTTCACGAGTACTATGCCACGTTGGAGCGGATGCGCAGCATCTTGCTCCAAGTTAGCCAGAGTTTCGAAGAGCTCTATCCAGAAGAGAAAAAGGCCCCAAGCTTGCTCAAGCTCAAGAATGCTTGGCGGGTGCCCATGACGTACTATAAGGATATGCACTTAGACGGGGCGCTCCGCGTGGAAGAAGGAAGCCAAGAACGTCGTTACGCCATCTCATGGGTCAACCCAGAAGGGGCTCATGAAGAAGGGGTACTCATAGTGGTGCAAGTCAACGGCGATTGGCGAGTTTCTTCTTTGGGGTTGAAATCGCCAAGAGCAGAAACTCTTGGGTCTCTGCGAACCCAATTGAACTACTTGGAGTTCACTTGGCAGGAGGCCATGAAACAAGTGCGAGAAGCGAAACTTGGGACGCTCAGGGAAGCTCATCTTTTGTTCACCCGAGTTCGCAAGGAAATGAGTCAGGACAGGTAGATGGCAAAGACGCCTGGGACACAAGAGAAACAAAAGGCTAAGGAAGTGGGTCGGAGTGGTCTCATCGCCTTAGCGATTATTGTTGGAGTCCTGGCCCTCGTATCTTCTTTGGTCTCACTCGCTTTTTATTATTCAGATTCAATCGCGGCCCGTTTTGTCTCGGAGCAGAATGTGACGGCGGACCAAGATTTGGCAACCGTTTACCAGCGAAGAGCGACAACCTTATCTCCAAGTCATCTAGCACGGGCGGTGATGGGGGATGCGTTTGGCCGGATCGACTATGACTCCTTCCTCGCAGCCGAACCTTGGTTGTCGGTGAGGCGATCCATGACACTTCGTCTCATCGCTTATGGTTTGATTGTCTTGGGGGCTCTTTTGACCTTCGCTGCGAAATCCCGGGGGCCTCGCATCATGTTGGGAGCTTGCCTCATTCTTGTCCTTCATGGTTTCTTTGAATCCCTCATAATCTTCTCCCATGGTCAAGCTATTGCCGCAGAGTTTAGCCGAGACTTAGCTGGGAAGGTTATGGAAGTCGTCGAGGCGGCGAAGTTGGAAAGCAACTACACAGGACGGGCAATCGCCTTTCGTCCTTTGGAGCCTAACGAGTGGAAGTTTGCTGTTGGGATTTACTTTGTGGTGGTGACGATTTTCTGGCAAATCGCGGCCGTGGCATTGGCGTTATTCAAGCCGCCGAGCAAGCAAGAGAATACAGAAGAGAAGGCAGTGCAATGACTTTCCGAATGACCACGATACTACTTTGCGTTCTCTGCTTTTTGGGAGCTTGTTCTACAACGGCGTCAGAGCCTCCTGCTTCTGAAATTGAGGTTGCGGCAGGCAAGCTCTTGCAAGCAAAGGAATATCGCAAAGCACTGCAAGCGTTTTCTAAGATCGCCTATGACGGACCGGGTAGCCACCGTGCCCTGGTCGGTATGGCTATCTGTTATGCCCACTTGAGAGACCGGGATCGTTTTGAAGCCTTTGCGCTCGAGGCTGCAGCCCAATCACCCTTGGTGGTTTCGTCTTACTATCGCTTGGGTGTCATGTATGTCTTGGCTGCGGAACGTTTTCGACGGGACCTCGGAGGTTTTCGTTATGCTCAAATTGGAATCGAATATCTCCGTCGGGTGTTTGCCGCTCAAGCGGATTTCCATGCCGATTTAATTCCAACTCTTGGTTTAGGGTTGCATCTATCCGGTGATCATAAAGGGGCTTTGATCATGTTAGAGGAAGGGTTGCGACAGCAACCAGGTCGGGTGGATGTGATCCACACTATGTTGCTGGCCTATCGGGAGCTTGGAAATAAAGAAAGGGTGAAGGAGTTGTTGTCGCCTTATAAGGAAAGGGAAGAATTGCCTGATTCTTGGGCGCGCTTGTGGGCTTGGGCCGATGCCAAGAAGGCTGTGCCGAGTCCGGGTTCTCCTTGACAAGAAGTAAGCTTATCATCGTGAGATATAAATGATGTGGCTTTACAGGAGCTGTGGAATCATTATGATACAAGTCATTGCCAAGAACCGTTGATCGAGAGTGCCCCAAATGATGACCACAAAAGATTCTGTGTCTACCCGTGCCATTTCCGCTGGGCGCCCAACCATTTTGCTTGTTGAAGATGAGCCTGACATTGCTTCGGTGATGAGGTTAAATCTAGAACGTGCCGGGCTGACGGTTGAGTGGGCAGGAAGTGGTGAAGAAGCCTTAGAGCGATTGGAGCAACCAGGGATCGATTTGGTGCTTCTTGATGTGATCTTGCCTGGGGTCGACGGCCATGGCGTTTGCCAACAAATTCGTTCCAACGATGAAACGAAGAGCATTCCTGTAATCATGGTCACATCTCTGACGGAAGAGTCGGACATGATCGTGGGGTTGGGTTTAGGGGCTGATGACTACATCCGCAAACCATTTTCAGGGCCCGAACTTGTCGCCCGTGCTAAGGCAGCGATACGCCGTGGACGAAACAAGGGTCGCTCAACGGATGAGTCAGAGCTTTTGACTTTGGGGGAGCTCCAAGTCAACAACGCTCGCCACGCTTGCACCATTGCTGGCGAGCAAGTTCCATTAACCATGGCAGAATATCGTTTGCTTTATTTCCTCATGGTTAATCCAGAGAGCGCGTTCACAAGGCAAGAGCTCTTGCCCCATGTGGTGGGGGAAGGTGTCTATGTCATTGATCGGAACATCGATGTTCATGTTCGTAATTTGCGCAAGAAAATTGGCCCTTATGCCGTTTGTATCGTGACGGTTCGTGGAATCGGTTACCGGTTCGACGCCAACAACTTCGCAGGTTAAGGATTCTCAATTGGTTCTTTGAGCGCTATCGCTCAGATCCTTTTCACCAACCCAAAAAACACAGACACGTCTTGGCTAGCCCTGCGTCAATAGGGTGGTTGGGTCATTTTACACCAACAAAGCTTCAGATTATGGGTGATATTGGGGGTTTTACCTCGAAAAAACGCTCAGATGAGAATAAAGCCTGAAATATGGTTGTTGGCTCAACTAAATGGTCTGACTGCTGGGAGAACACCTTCGGCTCCTGGATTGCTCAGCGTGCTAGTCCCAAGAGAGATGCAATCTTTTGGAAGACTGAGAAAAGGACACATACAAAATGGCGAATTCAAATTCTACTCCCATGGGCCATCCCCTTGGATCGAATCCCCCAACACAAGCGATGAGTGGCAGCGATTGGGTACAGTTGTTTCAAGTTGACGGTCTTTCTTTGCTTTTGGGCGCAGGAGTCGCCATCGATGATTTGGTCATGGGGGCATCCACAGAAAAATTGAGACAACTCGCTGACGAGGATGTTCTCGATATTCGTGCCAATTTAGGTGCTAATCGACGTTGCTTGGCTCTCGCCCTACACCATGAACGTGCAAAAAAGGGCTCGATCCTTGTGGACTTGGACGGGGATCGCCATGACGCCCATACGACTGTGGCAAGGTTGGTGAGCATCTTGTCCGAGCTAGCTAGTTCAGCCGAGGCGAAAACGTTTCGCGACAGTATTCGAGCTAGCACCGTCTTTGTCGACAATGTGCAGTTCCTCTGCGACACATCCATTGCGGCGCTTCAAGGTTTGATCGAACGTCGGATTGAGGGAGGTGTTGTGCCTCGCTTGATGGTGGGCACTGTGGCTGGCTGTGAAGCTAAGTTGATTGGCCTCGCGACCTTCAATGTGGCCCCCTTAAGTGAGCGTCCCGAGGACGTTGAAGCATTCGTCACACGCCGTTTTCAATCGCGACGCAATAGCCCATCTGTGGGGGAAGATGCCATGTCAGTTCTGCGCAACTGGAGCTGGCCAAGAGAAGAAGTTGAACTCCTCAACTTTGTCGACCGAGCTCAACTGATGTATGCCAATCAGACTGTTTCGGCTGAAGCAGCAGAGGAGATCCTGACAGGAAATGTCCAGGGATCTCGCCCGGATCAACTATTGGCAGACGTGGAAGAAGCTCATATTTACCGAGTATTGGAGCACCACAATTGGAATCGGACTCGAAGCGCGAAGGCCTTGGGGATCGATGTGAAGACCCTTTACAACAAATTGCGCCGCTATGAATCGAAGAAACGTCTTCAGGCTAATCAAGCTCATTCTGATTCCCACACTCACCCA
Source organism: Planctomycetota bacterium (assembly GCA_015485455.1). Taxonomy (GTDB): domain Bacteria; phylum Planctomycetota; family DRQF01; genus S139-23. The sequence goes on from WFTN01000293.1 coordinate 7,353, forward strand.
TGATCTCTGTGGTTTAGGTGGTCCATCTTATTAGCGGTCACAGAGTTGACGATAGAAGCAGCGTTCACAGGTTGATGGATCATCAATCATGGGAAAGGCTGCTTCTTTTTCTTTGGGTGTGTTGGAATCGATGTCCGCCAGCAAAGTGTGGAGGGTTTCGAAGTTTGATTCGATCTCCTCTTCGATGAAAGCCATGCGATCATCATTGCAGGGGTACTCACAAATATCATCGGTCTTCAGGTAATATCCGAAGAGGCGGATGTCGTTGGCATCGAAGCCCCAGGTGTCCCGGGCATAGAGGGCATATGACAAGAGCTGAAGTTCGTCGTGCTCGTTCTTCTTGCCGGTTTTCCAGTCCCAAATTTCACACTTGCCATCTTTTCGTCTCGCGAAGTCTGGCAAGGCCCAAATGGTTTGGCCATTGAGTTTGA
>WFTN01000294.1 GCA_015485455.1 Planctomycetota bacterium
CCCGGGAAGAGTTGGTTTTTTGCTCCGCTGGGAGCATTGGGCTTTGGCCGCTTCTTCTTGTTTTCGTTTCTTGGAGAAAGACGAAGAAGCGGCGGGACGCCACTGCTCCCGGGAAGAATTGGTTTTTTGCTCCGCTGGGAGCATTGGGCTTTGGCCGCTTCTTCTTGTTTTCGTTTTTTGAGGAAGACCAAGAAGCGGCGGGACGCCACTGCTCCTGGGTGAGTTGGTTTTTTGCTCCGCTGGGAGCATTGGGCTCTGGCCGCTTCCTCTTGTTTTCGTTTTTTGGAGAAAGACGAAGGAGCGGCGGGACGCTACTAGGAAATGAAAAAAGGTCAGCGAGGAATATCCTCGCCGACCTTGAGCTATTTATCGACCAACGTCGATGGTGCCGAACTACGAATTAGTTCACTGTCAATTCAACAGCGTTCGAAATGTAGAAGTTTGGCATGCCAACGTTGCTCATGACACACTGCATTGTTGTCAGGATGGTTCCTGGAGCAATACCGAAGTCAGGCATTGTCAACGAAACACCACCAGTTCCGGCAGGGCCTACGACGAAGAATGCGTCGATTGGAAGTCCTACTGGGTTCGCGTGGTAATTGATACCGTCGAACAAGACTGCAATGTTGTTAGGCAAGCCAGCCATGTCAACTCCAGGACCACCAACATCGAACTGGCCGATGTTGTTGGGGTAAGTCGCTGACTTGACTCCCAAGTTACCGATGACGCAAGTCAAAGGACGGTTGGCAATTCCTTCCCAAGTGAGGTTCAAAGCGCCGCCTTGAGTCACGTTAGCGAAGTAAGGGCCGTTGGCGTTTGACCCAACACCTTGAAGGTTGCTGTTAACAGCGTTGTTGACGTCAAAGACAGCCATGCCAGGACGTGGTGCCTGACCAGCAGCAGCGACAACATCGACCAAACCGAAATCGTCGATAGCGAGGTCATCGGTGAAGGTTCCGTTGTCGTTGTTGGTACGGAATTGAACGCGAACCAAACCAGGTCCGAATGCTGATAGGTCAACTTGAGCGTTGACCCAGCCAAGACCACCGTTTCCTGGAAGGGAAGCGACGCTCATTGTGACAACACCACCGTTTGTTTCGTCGATGATGTCAATCTCAAGGACGTTATCATTTGAGGCGCCAGCAGCAGGAATACTGTGATGGAAGAACGATGCCATAGGTGTTCCAGCAGCACCAGCCAAGTCAAGGCAAGGGGAGCGAAGCTCAATGTCACCAGCTTGGCTTGGACTATCCTCAATGTACATGTAGATGCCATTGCCTGAAGTGTTGTCGCCTTGAGGACCAACAGCACCACCGGAAGAGCCGGTTGTGAAGTCGTTGGGGCCCCAATCTGGCTCGCTGTTGCCAGCGATGGAAGCGCCGTCATCCTGGGCATTGACCCAGCCTGTTGGAACAGCGGTGATTGCGATGGAGAATGCACCGTTGTTGGAAGGAAGGCTGTCAAAGTTCTCTGTGTAACCATAGGTCACAATAGGCGAACCTGGAGAGTTGTAAGCCAAAGTGCATGTGTCATTGGCTGTGTTCGCGTCACCTGCGATGCTAGTCACAACAGTCAATGTATGCGCGCCGAGAGCCGACATGTCAATGGTACCGGTGGTCACAAAGTTGTTTGTAGCACCAGGTGCCAGTGGAGCAACCAAGGTATCGACCTCGCTGAGGACGAGCAAACCGTCCAAAGAAACGTCAACGGTGACCATGTCACCAATGTTGAGGGCAGCGCCACCAGCATTGGTGTAATCAACGCCAACAACTTCTGCGGCTGTCAAAGTGACAACGCAGCTTGTTGCGTCGATAACAGGTGCCGTGATTGTGCCGCAGACGATGTCCAACGCTGCTGGTTCGAAGACCATGATGTTGTCCACGTACCAGTACCAATCCCAGCCCGATGCATAGTTGAATTGAACGGAAGCATTGGCTGATCCACCTGCCAGAGCAGTGATGTCGAAAGACTCGTGGAAAGCTGCCGCTGCTGAACCGATGTCTGAGCCACCCGTTTGGGTTAGGACTGTGTTGAAAACGGTTCCGTCAAAAACGGAAACGGTGATCGTCGTGCCGCCAAGCATGCGAGCGAAATGATCCCACTCCATGATAACGGTGGTAGCACCGGAAACATCGAAAGCTGTGGAACCTAAGGTCGCGTTGTGTGGACTTGTACCACTTCCTTCAAAGTCGGAGTCGACGCCGGCGACGCCGCCAGATACTCCAGACAAGGGGGCATTGCCACCAGGATCGTCCCAGCGCCAAGCTGCCGAACCGACTGTAATAAAATTCGTCCACCCTGCAGGGGCAACGGTGCCTCCGGCAACAGCGTCAAAGTTCTCGTCCAGGAAAGTTGTCTGGGCCGAGACTGAGGACGCCATAACCATGGCAAAGACTGCAACCAAAGATGCGGTTGCCAAAATTGACCTCTTCATGAGGTGTCTCCTCTGTCGTTTCTTGAGTAACAGTCGGTGAAACATTTGTTTCACGGACTGGGTCGTGTCCGAAGACAGCGACCAATATTTCTAATGTTTCATTCCGAAGGATGAGCACAGATCAACAATCTAATTGGTGATGATTTCGACGGCGTTCGACAATTTGAAGAACGGTGCCATCGGTGAACTCATCGTGCATTGGAATGTGGTCAAGGTGCTTCCTGGAGCCAACCCAAAGCTTGGGAATGGCAAAGTGATTCCACCTATGCCAGCGGCATCACAGAACATGAAGGAATCCAATGCCAAGCTTCCTGGGTTACCGGCAAAGCCGATACCATCAGCGAATACGCCAATGCCCAGTGGGAACCCTGTCATAGGGTCGAGGCCGGGGCCACCCACATCTGTTTGGCCGATACCTCCAGGGAAGGTAGCAGAAACAGGGTTGAGGTTGCCGTAGAAGCAAGCGATTGGATAGTTGGCCGAGCCTTCCCAAGACATAGTCATGGTTGTGCCAGGAGTCAGTGTTGTTTGGAATGGACCATTGTCTCCAGAAGCAACTGGGAGACCGTTTGCGTTCAACGAGCCGTTGACGTCAAAGACGGATTCACCTGTACGTGGAGCTTGGCCTGAGAGAGCCAAGGGCTCAAAAACGTTGACGTTGTCCACATACCACCACCAGTCGAAACCAGATGTGTAGTTAAAGCTGACATGTGCGTTCACAGCACCACCAGCCAAAGCTGTGATATCGAATGACTCGGCGACAGGAGATGTTGGTGTACCAACATCTGAACCGCCAGCCTGAACAAAGACGATGTTGTCAGTAACGCCGTCGAAGACGGAGACAGTCAATGTTGTCGCAGAAAGCATGCGGGCATAGTGATCCCAGTTCATGATCACAGTAGCAGCACCAGACAAGTCCATGTCAGGGGATTGCAAAGTGGCATCGTGGGGGGAGGTTCCGCCTCCGGCAAAGTCGGAACTAATGCTGGCTTGGCCGCCAGCAAAGTTGCCACCGGTAGGGGCGACGGCGGATGGATCGTCGAAACGCCATTCGGCGCTGCCGACAGTTATGAATTTCGTCCAGCCTGCTGGAGCAACGGTGCCTCCGGCGACTGCGTCGAAGTTTTCGTCTAGGAATGTTGTCTGTGCAGATGCGTTGAACGCCAAGATCATGGCGACGACGGCAACCGACACAGTGGTTCCCAAGAATGACCTCTTCATGAGGCGATCTCCTTGTTTGGGTTACTACTAATTGGCAATTGGGACAGGCAAGCTAATACTTTTCGGTGCCTGTCACCATAAGGGTACGAGAGGGATTAAACACAAATTCGCCGTGAATTCCAAGGGAAGTCATTTTTTTGTATGCCAAGTTTCTTGCCAATTCGTGAATACCGTGAACCATTGAGATTGCAATGGCCAGAAGTCGGGAAGTGGGATCAGTGGGACCCCTTGCTATGAAGGGAGTTAGCCCTAAGTGCTCCCATTCACTTTGAGAATAGGAGCAAGCTGGGGAACGCCACTTTAGTTGTTCCAATTTGGGAATAGCACGCTTAGGAAATGGGGGAATGATTCGGGGTGTGGGGTGAGATAGGCTTGCTCGGTTCTTCGTTTTTCATCAGGGCCTAACAAAACACGTTTTTTTTGGGTGTGGGGTGACAATAAAGAAGGGGTCTGTGAGACGCGCTCACAGACCCCTAAGATGCTTAACTATTTCTCAGTTTGCAGAGACTGCAATTAGAGAACAGTGACGTCAACAGCGTTGGAGATGAAGAACAATCCAGCTGGGTTCATGACACACTGGAAGCGTGTCAATGGACCTGGTGCGAAGACAGGTGAGACCTGGAAGTTGATGCCGCCTGTACCAGCAGGGCCGGTGAAGAAGAAGGCATGGAACAAAGAGGTCAGAGCCAAGTTGCCGTCGCCGAAGACGAAGATCGAGCTTGGGATACCGCCAACAAGTGGGCCTGTACCGATGTCAAGTTGACCGATAGTAGGACCGAAGTTAGCAATGTTGTCGTTAGCTGGGCCGAAGAGGCAAAGCATGAGACCATTGTTTTGTCCAGACCATGTCATGTTCATGTTACCACCAACAGAGACGTTAGCAGCGTAAGGACCATTGGCGCCTGAGGAGACGATTTGGCCGAGGCTGTTAGCGGAGTTGTTGATGTCGAACACGGCGTTTCCAGGCTGTGGAGCTTGGCCGACTGGTTGGATGGCATCGAAGTAACGAACGTCATCGATGGAGACGTCATCAGTGAAGTTGCCATTGTTGTTGTTGCAACGGAACTGTGGTCTGACAAGGTCAGCGCCGAATGCGGAGAGGTCAATCAACACATTGTGCCAGTTGTTGTCACCATAACCAGGCAAAGAAGCGACACTCAAAGTGACTGTTCCGCCAGTGGTTTCGTTGATGATGTCGATTTCCAAGATGTTGTCAGTTGTTGCGCCAGTAGGTGCGTGACTGAAGTGAGCGAACTGAAGGCTTGGGTTGCCAACGGCACCGGTTGGGTCGAGGCAAGGACCGCGCAATTCAAGGTCGCCAACTTGGCTTGGGGAATCTTCCATGAACATGTAGATGCCAGCACCTGTGGTGTTGTCACCAGAAGGACCCTGGTTGGAGCCAGTAGTACCGCTGTTAGGAGCCCAATCGCGGATGGTGTTGCCAGCAATGGAAGCAGCATCGTCTTGAGCATTTTCCCAATCGGCAGGAACATCAAAGATTGTTGGTGTGAATGCACCATTGTTGGAAGGAAGTGCATCGAAGTTCTCGAAGAAGCCGAGGGCTTTAGGAGTCGCCGATGGGTTGGAGTATGCAACAGTACATGAGTTGTTGCCTGGAATACCGTCACCAGCGTAGGTGATAGTGACAGTCAACGTGTGTGCACCGAGTGCGGACATATTGACAGTACCAACAGTGGTGAAGGAGGTGACAGTGCCGCCGCCAGCAATGTTGGCTGCAGGAATGTCGAACTCAGTCAATTGAAGCAGACCGTCGATGAAGACGTCGATCTGAACCAAAGAACCAGCAGTGATAGCACCAGAACCAGCGTTGATGTAATCAACGGAAATGGTTTCAGTAGCGGTCAAGCCGCCGACGCAATCTGTTGGGTCGATGACAGGAGCCGTGATAGTTCCACAAGCAACGTCGATTGGTGCAGGCTCTTCCAATGTGATGTTGTCAACAGCGTACCACCAGTCCCAGCCAGCAGTGTGAACGAAGCGAACACGACCGTTGGTAGCACCAGCAGCAAGTGCTGTCAGGTTGAAGGCAACGTGGTTGTTTTCACCAGCGCCACTGGCATTGCCAGCGAGGCTTGACGCGACGTTCCATGTTGAACCATCGAAGACTTCGAGGGTTGCAGTACCTGCACCCAGTTGACGGAACTGGTAATCGAAATCGATCAACACAGATGCGGCAGTTGAGAAGTCAAATGGAGTTGAAGTCAAAGCGGACGAAAAGGCAATACCGGGTCCACCAGCATCAGCGTTACTGGATGCGAATGGAATCGCAAACGGTGCTGTTGTTGGGTGGTTGCCGATGTTGTCGTAACGCCAGCCTGAAATACCGAGATCGTCACCGGAGAGCAAGATGACGCTCCAGTTAGGACTGACAGTACCGAATGCGGTACTGAAGTCCTCAGAGATGAATGTTTGCTGCGCCGTGGCAGTGTTAGCAGCGAATGCAAACACAGCAACCAAAGCGGCAGTTGCTAAGAAAGACCTCTTCATGAGGTTATCTCCTAAGTCGAATTATAGTTGAAGTGGCAAAACTGATAGAACCCGTTGCCGAGCCCTACCGATCATGAGCGAGCGCAATGGTATATATTTCTTCCGTTTTGTCTCATCTTTTTCTTTTTCTTTTTCAGATTCTTGGAAGATGGACAATCCGTGTCGTTTTTACACGAATAGATGATGGGGACCCAGGATATGGGGGTATCGTTCTGAGAAGGGCGGTCTAACTCAATGAAGAAGCGTGGTTTAGTCGGTATTGGGCTTAGGGGTTCTGGTGCACAGAAGGACCCCAGAGACCAGGCAAAGGGGCATTATCTGGAGAACCAGGCGATTCATCGAAGTAGACAAATGCCAGTGAATCTCTTGAGGTGTGACGACGTAGACCACGATCCAGCCTCCAATCGAGAGAAATGACGCGAACATAAGGAAGGCCGATGTCGAGTCCAGGCGCCAGAATCTGCGGCGGAGCCCATCTATCAACAAAATGACGGCTAACAGCAGTGCTGCAGCCCATCGACTTCGGGACAGCTCATTTGCTGGATTGAGCTCGGTTCCATAGGCACCCAAAACAGTGCGCCACCGATCCCAGGATGAAAGATAGTCGAAGAATGAATCCTTGCCATTGGCGATCAAATCATTGGTGGGTGGCCAGTTGGTCTTGAAAAGAATGAGAGCAATAAGGAAGACCATTGACGAGAACACAAGTCGCAGGGTGAAACCAAGATGCTCTCTCCAACTTCTTCCTTTCAATTCGGTAAGAAAATGTAGTCCAGCAAAGAGAAACAGAAGTGGTATTCCCTCGTTCTTGATCCAAGGCATCGCCCCAAGAAAAAGGCCTGCAGTTGTAGCATCAATGGGGTTTCTGTCCTTCTTGTCACGTTGCAATGCCAAGAACCCTGCGCCCCCCAATACGGCGTAGGACAAATGCCCGTCGACATATTGGCGTTGCCCCCAAATCAAAAGTGATGGAGTCAACAGGACAACTGCTGAGGTCCAAGCTGCCAGGCAAGCCGACCGACGAGCGTGAACGATCTCGTAGACCAACGTTCCCATGGGCAAAATGAAAAGAGCATGAGTCCATTGGACGACGAACCAACTTTCTTCTCCCACACAGTGCCATTGGGCGGCGATGGCTGCGGGAAAGAACAGAGGATAGTCCATATGGTGAGATGGATCCAAGAATGGCATGAGGTTGGGATACTGAGAACCGCTTCGATGAAGGAATCGGGCAGCATAATTCCAGATGGCCATGGCGTCCGCACCACCTTCACCATGTTCTTGATCCAAGAGCATGGAAGTCAGGGTTAGACCCAGACCTATGAATACTGGCAGCAGAATCCACAAGGAACCGTTATTCCGGCTTTCTCGCGGTGATTGAATTGACTCTGTACTTGCTAGCCGAATCAAGAAATAGCTCAGGGCGAACATGATTGCCGGCGCCCAAATAGGCGCACCAACGAACAACCCAAGGAACCAAGAAACCGAAAGTAGACCGACTCCCGTGAGTGGGCAAATCGTTACTCCTTTGAGCAGCTGGGTAGTCCATGGGTCCGTAGACATACAACGAATCCGGGCACCCAGCACGACTCCCCATAATAGAACAACTGTGGTAACTGCGATGGAGGTCATTTGCTTTTGTCTTTTTTCGGCGGGAGAGAGCGAAAGAGGGCCAGCTTGTCGCCGAATCGCTTGAAGGTCAGGATTCGGCCATCCTTTTGTGACCAAGTCCTAATCTTACGTTCAGCATCGTCGATGGAAGAGGCAAAAGCAGCATCACAAATGCACCAAGAACCGGAGTCGAGTTTCTTGAAGGCAGATGGCCAGTCGGTTTTGACGTCGAGCTTGGTTGGGATGATTGCGTACTGGCAAGTGTGAATCCGGCCATTGGCATCTTTGAATCCTTCTTCATCTGTCATGAAGATAACGGAGTCTTCTTGTTCTAAGTGCTTGGCGAGATCGTCGAAGTACGGATTCGCCCAATGTGGCGTTGGGCGGGAAAACTCCGCCTTGACCGTTTGAAACATCTGAAGCAACCCAAAGACCGTGGCGATGATCAGTAGCCCTAAGACGAGAGGATTTTCGTTCTTTTGGTCTTGGTCTGTCACAGGTTCCCTTTGTCCACAAGGTCCGAATTGTTTCTCGGGTTGTCGGCGATCGATTCCTGAAGGGGATTGTAACGCAGCGAATTCGAATTTGAAGGGAGCAACTATAATCTGGGTGAGGGCTAAAAAGGTTGGTTAGTATGGGTTCTCATGAGCAAACCACAGAAATCGAAGAAAAAGGGCAGCTCTTCGCACTTGCCAATGACCAAGGGCGAAGTGGAACTGCGGGGATGGGACGAACTTGACGTCGTCTTCGTCACGGGTGATGCCTATGTTGATCACCCTTCGTTTGCCATGGCCATTTTGGGTCGGAGCTTGGAGGCTGCTGGTTTTCGGGTTGGTATCGTGAGTCAGCCCAAATGGAACACTGCCGACGATTTTCGCGCCTTGGGCAAACCGAGACTCTTCTTTGCAGTTTCGGCTGGCAATATGGATTCGATGATCAATCACTACACGGCCAACAAAAAGCCAAGGTCAGATGACGCCTATTCTCCCGGTGGGGAATCTGGCCGTCGCCCTGATCGCGCCGTGGCGGTTTATGCTCAAAGGTGTCGTGAGGCATTTCCCGGCTCAACCGTTGTGATTGGTGGTGTGGAAGCATCGTTGCGGCGCCTTGCTCATTTTGATTATTGGAGTGAAACCGTTAAGCCTTCTGTCCTCGTCTCTAGTAAAGCCGATCTGGTCATTTATGGGATGGCAGAAGAACAAATCGTCGAAGTTGCGAATCGCCTGGCGGATGGCGAAAGCGTGAAAGACCTGCGGGATATGCGGGGGGCCACTTACATTCTTGGCAAGAACGAATCTCTCATGGCTATGCCTCGCCATATGAGGCAGACTGGAACGCCCCGAGATGACACCAAGGAAATGCCGTCGTTCGAGTTGGTCAAAGAAGACAAGACGGAATTCGCTCGCGCAACCTTCATCGTTCACCATGAGAGCAATCCTTTCAACGGACGGCGTTTGATCCAGAAGCATGGTGATCGTTTGGTCGTACAGAACCCTCCGCCTTTGCCATTGTCCACCAGCGGGATGGATCGCGTTTATGATCTCCCCTATGCCAGAAGTCCTCATCCACTCTATGGTGATGCCAAGATTCCGGCATGGGAGATGATCAAGAATTCCATTACCATCATGCGCGGTTGTTTTGGTGGTTGTTCGTTCTGCTCGATTACAGCCCACCAAGGCCGCATCATTCAGTCTCGCTCTCAGGAATCCATCGAGAAAGAAGTTGATCTCTTGAAGGAGACAAAAGGATTTACGGGAGTCATCTCGGATATCGGTGGGCCGACAGCAAACATGTACAAAATGCGCTGCACCAAACCAGAGATCGAGGCCAAATGCCATCGACAGTCTTGTGTGCACCCAACAATTTGCAAGCTGTTGGGGACCGATCATGGGCCTTTGAGAGAACTGATGCGAACGGTGCGTGAAAAGGATCATGTTAAGAAAGTCTTCGTGGCAAGTGGGATTCGCACGGACTTAGCTCAGCTCGACAAAGGCTACGTGCGTGATCTTGCCAAGCATCATGTGGGAGGGATTCTGAAAGTCGCTCCGGAACACGCCCATCCAGATGTCTTGAAAGCAATGCGTAAGCCGCCGGTTGATGACTTCGATGCATTTATCAAGGTGTTCAACAAGGCTAGCAAGAAGGCTGGCAAGCGCCAGTATATCGTGCCGTATTTCATCGCCTCACACCCCGGCAGTGGTGTGGAGGAGATGGTAGAACTTGCGGTTTACTTGAAGCGCAGTGGTTTGCGTCCGGACGCTGTCCAAGATTTCATTCCGGCCCCCATGGACATGGCGACAGCCATGTACTACACCGGTTTAGATCCAGCGACCATGAAGCCCATCAAGATCGCCCGCAATCTCAATGATCGCAAAATGCAACGGGCTTTGTTGCAGTTCTTCAAACCAGAAAACTATTTCGCCGTTAAGAACATCTTGAAAGACATCGGGCGTACGGACTTGATTGGCGATGGTTGTGAAAGCTTGATCCCTTTGAATCCACCGCGAGAAGCGGTCTTGGCCCGTCGCCGCCAAAGTCAATCATCGATTGCTCCTAAGAAACGCTCTTCCGGCTACCGACCTCATCGTAAGGGGTGGAAGAAACCAACTCATAAGAAAGGTTCGTAATCATGCAGAAGAAACTTGATAAGTGGCATAGCAACAACTTGAACAAAGAAATGCCCATCGTTCGCTACGGAGACACGGGAGCACCCGTTCTTTTCTTTCCAACTGCCGCGGCCGACTACTTGGAGTATGAGCGTTTCAAGTTGATCGATGCCATCAAACCCTATATCGACGGCGGGTTGATCAACGTCTTTTCAATCGACAGTGTCAACAAAGATGCATGGCTCAATGAAGATATTGAACCAGCCGAGCGAGCGATCTTGCAAGTCGCATACGATCGCTATGTTAGTGAAGAGGTTGTTCCCTATATTGAAGAAGAGTGTCAAACACCGGGGATCGGAATCACCACAACGGGAGCGAGTTTCGGTGCATTTCACGCCATGAACACACTGCTCAAACATCCGGAACAATTTTCTGGCGTGATCGCTATGTCCGGGTGCTATGACATTCGATCATGTTGTGACGGTTATCACGACGAAAACGTCTACTTCAACAATCCGATCGAGTTCATTCCAAACTTAGAGTCCGAAGATATTCTCAAGGCAATTCGCGACACACGTATTACAATCGTGACTGGGCAAGGCGACTATGAAAACCCAGATTACTCCAAGGAAATGGCTGGTGTCTTAGAAGCCAAGGGAATTCCTGTGGAACTTGATTTATGGGGTTTGGATGTGAAACATGATTGGCCGTGGTGGGAAAAGATGTTGCACCACTATTTGCCAACCTATTTCGCTTAGTTCATTTTCCCTATGGATAGGGGGAGCTGGACTTTGTCTCGAAGCCGCCTCTTCCTACTCTATGTTGCGAATGAATTTTGCAGCATAGCTTCGAACTTCTTGTCCGTTGAGCACATGGAAATTTCTCAATCGATCCACTGTGCTTTTCGAAAACTTGCCCAAGGGAAGGTGGAGGGGAACCTTGCCGAATCGCTTGGCAAGACGCCTCCAGGATGCCTTGAGTGGGCAAGGGGATACGATGCAAACGTGTCTCTCATTGGAATGGGCGAAAGCACCAGCCAAGAGTCTTTCTTCTAACGTATTCCATTCGTCCAAAGCTGGGTCAGTCCAAATGTCGGGAATCGGTCGGGGCGGGAATAGGAAGAAAGCTCCACCATAGCGAGATTCGGCAACTCCTGGTCCAACCATGTTGTCGTGGTAATCGGTAGCGAAGAAGACCAAAGTCGATTCTTCTTGATGCTCAGCGAACCAAGTTGTGCGCCAAGTGAATTCGTTGGGGTCAGCAGGAACTTCAAAGAGAAACACCACAATTTCTAAAGAGCCACGGGCTGGGGGGTACTCTCTGACATAGAGTTTTCCCGTGTGCCAATTGCGCAGAGTCTCGCGCATGTCCAAGCCATCTTTCATGGACGAGGAGAATTCCTCAACTCGCGCTAAGTCTTGGTTGAGCATCTCACGAGCTTGATTGCGGACGTGGCTGTTGAAACTTTCGATGCGCGAATCTTCGGGAGGCCAAGAGCATTGCTTGCGGGGATCCCAGACTTGCTCCCAACGATGGCGCTCTTCAATGTCTGGTTCCTTCTTCAGTTCTAAGGTTCGCCAAGTCATTTCTTGCCCGGGTAGGCGGCTTACCATCTCAAACTGTCCATGAAAGGGAATCTCGGCGACGCCTGGGGCCATCCGCAACTCGGGTGTGTCGTCGCTTTGCTGCAGGCGATAGTCCTTAGCTGTCTTCAACAACTCAATGGCATAGTCATCACCGAAAACTTGTTTGGCCGCCTCGATGAGGGTGATGAGGTCTGGACGGAGCCGCCGACGAATGAGTGTGAGGTTGCGGACGTATTGTAAGTAAGTCGCGAAGAGTTTCGTTGACAGACGAGATTTGGCCTTTGGCTTCCTCTTGATGATTCGGTCGCGGGCTTCCAAGAGGAGCTCCTTGATGCCATCAATGGAGAGAGTCTTCTCTTCGTCGAATCCGGAACGGACATGCTCGTAGAGCTCGGTGACATAAGGCAATTCAGCCAGAAAAAATGCCAAAGTCTCTTTTTCGACTGGGTGCGTCTCAATGGGGGCAAAATACTGGTCAGAATCGGGATAGGGGGCTCTTTCGCGGAAAGCATCGAGGAGCCAAGGCCAATCTAAAATGGAACAGACACAGAGAATGCTCTCATGTTCCAATTCTAATTTGTGCAATTCGAAGGCCATGTGGCGGACGCGCAAGTCTTGCTGGGAATTCTCTTCGGGATTCGGGTTTGCAGCCATGACGGCAATGGCGAACTTCTCTGGACTGAGTGCCTTGAGGGCATAAGGGTCAGGGAATACGGCTCCTTCAGATTCGTAATTGCGGCACTCGCGGTCTATGAAAGCGCAAGGGATGCGTTCTTGCAATGCGATCCTCAAACCACGAATGACACCCTGGCAGGGGTCAATTGGAACATAGCTGCAAACGTTCTCATCATCCGCGCAACTTTGAACGACAGCGGAGATTTGCGGTAGTTTTTTGGTCGCGGCCAAGACATCGCCAGCGAATGAAGCTGGCAGTGGTACGGCGAAGCAACCATAGCGCTTGCTCAACAATTCGTCCCGAAGCGCCAAGGCAAAATCAGCGCTGCCGTTCATGATCGGCATCACTTTGAGCCTTGGGCTCAATTCAAAAATCTGCTTTTCGAAACTGTTGGGAGTCAAATGTCGAATTCCTCATCGTCGTCCTCGTCCGGACGTAAGGAGTCATTGTCGCCAAAGAAAAAGTCTGCGAATCCATGGGGAAGACTTTCTGGGCCCAAGACCTGTTCACGGCGATTGGCCATGCTTTCAAGATCAAGGGCGTCTTCTCCCAGGACTCGAAGGACAGCTTCGCTCCAAACATCGTCCTTCGACATGGGGTGATCTGGCCTCTGAGCCATTCGTTTGAGTGCGTAGCGCAATAGGTTGATTCCATCTCGAGGAGAGAAATCAAGATTAAGCCCGTGGGCCTGCTGAAGAAAATCAACGGTCATAGCCATCATCTCTTCTTCCGCGAATGGCAAGTGATACTGGAGGATGGCCAGTTCATCAACTCGAGCGGGATAGGACAGAGACAAAGTCGGTTGGAGCCGCGAAAGGATGTAATCGGGAATCTCGAAGGTGGATTCGTCTTGATTCATGGTGACACAGCAACGAAAGTCCTCATGGGCATGGATCGTAATTCCAGCAATGATCGACTCGACGTAACGGCGTTGATCGAGAAGAGGGGCTAAGGAAGCCCAGCTCTTTTCGTTCATGCGATTACCTTCGTCCAGGACACAAACGCCTCCGGTGATCATGGCGGTCACCAAGGGAGAAGCGTGGTAGCTAATTTTTCCGTCACCGGCCAAGACTGGTGTGACCAAGAGATCCTCAGGACGGGTGTCTGCCGTGCACTGATAGATGTGAAGGTCTTGCTCTCGATGTGCTGCTCCCGCCATGGCCAACGTTGTTTTGCCCATGCCTGGCATTCCGACAATGCGTGGAGCAAGGGGGCGATCCTTGGCATCGATCACTAACCAACAGGCTAACAACTGCTCCAAGACCTCCGTTTGGCCGATCCACTCCTGGTTAGAAGTCACGGGTGATGAAAGATGGAGTGTAATCCCGTCAATGACGGTTTCTTTGACCTCAGTCATGGTTCTGTGAACTTTCCATGGCGTTTTGAACTAATTCCGTTGGATAACCTTCCAAGCCTAACACACGGATGGCATTGCTGCTCTGGGCGTGTCCTTCCCGGAGACGGTAGTCGAATATCATTGTGCCGTCTTTGATTTCTTCGGTGAAGTGGAAATTGCGAATCCCATAATCTTTGTCTTTGGCTAACTTGGTGAATGGCTGGTCATGGGTGGCCACGAGAGCTTTGCCGTCGTGTTTGGCAATCCACTTGGTAACCTCGATTCCTGCGGCCACTTTTTCGTTGGTGTTTGTGCCCCGGAACATCTCATCCAAGAGAGAGAATGTGGGAGTCGACTTTTCTAAATCATCAAGGACGTCTTTGATTCGCCCAACTTCCACTGCGAAATAGCTACGTCCATCGTCTAAAGAATCGCTGACATTGATATCCGTGTGTAGGAGATGGGGAGCAGTGATCATGGATTTGGCTCGGACTGGCCCACCGCATTGAGCTAAGAGCTGATTCAGGCCACACATCTTGAGAAATGTGCTCTTACCGGACATGTTTGATCCAGTAATGACCAAGACCCCTGCCTCCTGCGTGATTTGGATGCTGTTGGATTGGGCTTCATTCCAGGGCAGTAAAGGATGGATGCCTTCTTCAATTGTGATGGAGGAATCTTCGTTGCTCAGGGTTGGCCAATGCCATCCATTTTGCTCCTCGACGATGGTCGCTAAGGACATAAGAGCCTCTAACTCCCCTAATGCAGCGAAAGCGGACTTGTAGATCTGGCGATGTTTCTTGAATCCGGCCAAAACTCCAGGGAGGACATGGAGGTCGAAGAGGGTCAACCAACTGACGACCACATAGAGGAGGCCGAATTTGTAAATGTTAAGGAGACGAAGTCGACTTTCCACAGCGTGGATCGGCATCTCCTCATGATGGGTAGCGGCTCTAAGCCGACTGGCGATTTCACCGAGCCGCTTGCTCTTGGGGTCGAAGTGGCGAAGCCTCTCTTCAATGACAGCGATGGCACGTAAAGTTGGCTTGATTCCGCTCATGAACCCGCGATAGCGGGGGACATCTTCCAAGGAATCGCGATTCAAATAGTTCATCGCCGCGGCCGAGACGAATACCAGAGCAAAACAAATTGTCGACGAGAAAATGAAGGCTCCAAGAATGAGGGAAAGCGTGACAGCCGTTCCGAGCCCATTTATTTGCGTCCGCTCTTGTGCTGGAATATGAAATGGGTCGTTGATTAAGCACAGAAGGTCTGCGTCTCCAAGTTGGCTTCCAACGGTAGCGAAATCTTGCTCGATGTTGTTTCGTAGTGACAATGCTGCGGCTAGTTCTTGTGCTGCTTCATTTCGATCCTTCACTTCTTCAAAGGACAGCGATGGATTCTTCAACCACTTTCCTAACTGGATAGTTCCCAAGCGCGTGAATCCCGTCCACAGAAGACCAAACAAGTGGCTTCTGCCCTTCATGACTCCCAGATCGTCCAAGACATAGGGCGCTAGACTTTGGTGTTCCGGGGAATCGTCTTCGAGGCTAATCTGCTCACAAATGTTCGCCAAGTCTCCAGGAGGCAGGGGGCGTTGCTCGCTGTCCAGGCGTTTGAGCTTGGCTGCAATAATCGATTCCAACCTGCGGGATCGAGCCATTACCACCCGACGTGGGCGATGAATTCGAACGACCAAGACGAAACCGAGGAGCGCTGGAATCATCATGAACCACGCGAAACGTTCATCTTCTCGGAAAGCGGTTAAGAAATAGCCGAGGACGATCAAAGAGAAACTCAGCACCCGGGCGGTCATGAACCGACGGTCAATCTGACCCATTTGGGACAATTGGCTTTCGACTTTTGTTTGCGCCTGTTCCAATCGTGCCCGCGTTGAGAGTACGGGGCAGGACGCTGCTGCAGGGTCGGTCATTTCAGTTCTTAGGTACCTTTAGGTCCAGGGCCGGCGGGAGACCGCTTACGGAATTTTACGCGCAGGCCGATTTCTGGCTCTTCACGTTTGATTACATGAGTGAAGAAGTAATAGCAGATGGGGAGCCCAAGAAGGAGACCCCAAACACCCAAAGCATGGTGCCCAATGACCAGGATAACCAGAACCAAAATAGGATTGATGCGAAGTGCTGCCCCCATGATTCGCGGATTGAGTACGTAGGCTTCCAAAAAGTGAATGCCAGTAATGAAACCCATGAGCTTGAGCATCATGGGGACACCATCGACGTATAGGCCAACCAAGCAGATTGGGACCGAAGAAATAAACACGCCGGCAACAGGAATGAAGCCGCAGACGAATACGGTGAGGGAAAGGAACCAAATATTGGGGATTCCCAAGACCCACAGGCCTAAGGCTGTGAGTACGGAATTGACAACTGCGATGACAGCTTGGGCTTCCAACACTTTCCCCAAGACAGATCCGAAACGAACTATGCTGCCAATCGTGTGGCGGTAGAATTCCGAGAGGCGAGTTTGCTCTAACTTCTTGATCTCTGCTCTTAGGTTGTCCAAATCCAAGACGATGAGAAAACTGAAAAGCATAGAGAGAAAAAGTAAGGAGAAGACTGCAGCAATTGCGGTGACAGCGTCTGTGATGAAGGTTGGGATGTCCTTCAATAGTCGGTCTCGGTTGTTATCGATCCAATCTCTGATTTGTGTGTTTTTCCACAGAGAGATTCGTTTGGTTGTGGGTTCTGTGTCTTCAGAGATCTCTGGCTTTGTCTCGCCGAACTCCGGTGGACCGTCCCCTGATTTTTTGGCATTGGGATGGGTCTCGATGGTGACCAAGCGCTTGTAGGCCCCGCTTTTCTCATAGAGCCATGGGTCGATGGTTTCCTCCCAACGATTGGGAAGGTCCCGAACTTGCTCGTTCATCTGTCCCAGCCCATGTTTGACTTGCGGAATGGCCAAGTGGATGATAAGTGCCAAACATAGAATGGACCCTGAAAACACGATGATGACTCGTGTTCGCCAGCTCATTTTTGGGGCAGCCCGACCGAGGGCCTTGGTAACAGAGCTGGTCACGAATGAGATCACAAAAGTGAGGAAGATGAGTGTGAAGAATTCTCGCAAAAGCCAGAGAACAAAGAAGAAAACGCCCCAAATGAGGGTTTTCTGCAGGGCGATCTTGATTCGGTCGAAGAGTCGCCAATATTCCAAGCGACGAGCGGCCAGTTCACCGTCGATTTCTTCTTTGGTCAAATCTGTAGTTTCGTTCTTCGACTTTGCCATCGTTCCTTGTCCCGTAGGAGAATGAGGGTTTCCTTCTGCAGAGAATATACTGATGAAAGGTCAAACTGCCAACGGCTGAGGTTCCTTATTGCTTTCAACCTCTTGTGATCCCGGCTCTATCC
>WFTN01000295.1 GCA_015485455.1 Planctomycetota bacterium
ACCGACGAAGTTGCGGCCAAGGCTGCTGAGCAAGAGGAAAAAGACCCGGCAGAAGAAATCGCCGAGTTGCGAGATCGCTTGCAAAGAACCACGGCGGAGTTCATGAACTTCCGCAAGCAAACAGAGAAGCGTCAGAAAGACGCCCGCCTCTTTGTGCGCCGCGATGTCTTTGAGCAAGTCTTGCCAATCGTCGACAATTTTGGCTCAGCGATGAAAGCTCTGGATCAAGGCCAAGATGCCAAAAACGTTCTTATTGGCGTCAAGATGATTCACGAGATGTTAGAGAAACTTCTGGCTGACAACGGCATCAAACCCATCGTTGCAATAGACAAGCCATTTGATCCAAAAATGCACGAAGCTGTTTCTCAGGAAGAGAAGGAAGACGTGGAGCCCAATGTCGTCTTGAGTGAAGTCGCTCGGGGTTACACCATGAATGACATTGTGCTCCGCCATGCGCGGGTGGTTGTCTCGGTTGCCCCCGAATCATCAGAGGATTCTTCTGACGACAATTCAACAGGTGAAGATCAGTAGTACGGGTCGGTTGCGGCGTACTGAAGGAGCTTACATCATGCCAACTTACAACTACGAATGCGATGCTTGCGGTCACGGCTTTGAACTACTGCAGAACGTGAGCGATGCGGTCAAGAAGAAATGTCCATCTTGCAAGAAAATGAAGTTGCAAAGACTCTTTGGCAGCGGTGCCGGTTTCCTTTTCAAAGGCTCCGGCTTCTACACCACGGACTATCGCAGCGAGAACTACAAGAGTGGGAAGTCCAATGACAAACCAGATAGCAATCATGGGCGCAAAAACGGAAAGTGCTCC
The DNA here is from genome assembly GCA_015485455.1 of Planctomycetota bacterium. Classification (GTDB taxonomy): domain Bacteria; phylum Planctomycetota; family DRQF01; genus S139-23. The sequence goes on from WFTN01000295.1 coordinate 824, forward strand.
AACTGATGTCTCATCCAACCTGCCCCATCTGCAAAGAGTCGATTGTCTTGGCCACGAAAGACCCCAAACTCGTCCTCCAAGCCTTCCCCAACTTCCCGTTCTGTTCTGAACGCTGCAAGATGATCGACTTGGGCCATTGGTTTGACGGCAACTACGGCTTTTCCCGAGCCCTAGATGACAACTCCGAACTGAGTGAGTGATTTCGGGTTACAGATCGAGGCTCATGACCAAGCCGTCTGAGACATTGATCTCAGTCATTTCAGCTGTCTTCCCTGTGAGTTGACGATATTGGGGTGAGCGGGTGTGCAGGCCATTTCGTTCACTGACGTAAAGACGGTATTGCCCCACAGGAATATGCTCGAACTCATAGCGGCCAGACAAGCCTGTTCGCATAGAGATTGGCCGGATTTTCCCCCGTTCCACGGGTTCCAACATGACCTGCGCCCCCTCTTCAAATTTCCCACTGTCTGCGCGAACAAAACCAGTAATCTTGCCACCAACGGTCAAACGGAATTCCCCCAGGGCAATAGAATCCCCGGCTTCTCTTATCTCAATCTCCTTGGCCAGCACTTGGGCTGCAGCATCGGGATGATCAATACGAATGCGGTAAGTACCCAGAGGTAATCCTTTGACCTCAAATTCACCGTTCTTCTTGCTTGTGGCCACAATTGAACGACTAAACGACCGGGAGCCTCTTGCTCCCATGACGGTAGGATTCACGCGCTCTAACTTTGGCAACTTACGCATGGCCTCGACTTTGGCTTTTTCAAGAGGTCTACCGTCAGCATCAAGTACTCGCCCCATCAAGGTCGAACCTGTCATCATGCGGATTTCAACGGCTTCAACTAAACTCTTATATCCGGTGACACCTAAACGATCCTTGGCAAAATCAACCACAACATGGCCGCCACTAAAACCTGGGGCCCGAGCATGAAGATGTACGAATCGTGCTTGAGAATTGATCACCTGGATGGAGAAATCGAAAACGCCATCCTCACCAACAAAGCGCTGTCTGGATTTCGGGTCCAAGTCTTTTGGATTGGCCAAAGAACTCGCAAAAAGGTCGAAGGCTCTGATTGGCATTCCCGTTTGGTCATCTACCACTCGACCGGTGACCCTTGGCCCCTGCCCCAACACCAGCTCGATCTCCTGAGACGGCGCCTGAGCATTGATCATGGACCCCCGCTGCCTTCTCCTCTCCCCTTTCTCGAACCCGAAATTGCCGGGAGCAAAACCCGGCTTTGAAGCACGAAGAAAGTAGAAACCCTTCAGCAGTCCCCGGGCCTCAAATCTACCGAGAGCATCCGTCTGAACTGAGGGATACCAGGCCATTGAAACAGATTTGGGCCCACCTTTTACTGGAGAAACAAACACGGATGCCTGGGGAATCGGCTTGCCATCAACATCCACCACCATCCCCTGAATGCTGACTCCTTGATCAAGCTCAAAATCGAGAGGTAAGTTGGGCCTCAGTCCGCTCAACAAGACATAAGGTTTTGTTTTGCCGCCAAAACCTGCTGCTTCCACGCACACCCGCTTCGGTCCCCCGCTCAGACCAGTACAGGTGTATTTGCCCTGATCATCACAATACGCTTGCCTCTCGACAGCGTCCTCTGGATTGGATGTAAGATCATTCAAGTCATAGATGGACACCCGAGCACCGGCCAATGCCTCTCCACCGTTGGCAGATCGTACAGTTCCATGAATTTGGTAGCCGTCCCCAAGAACGGCACGGTAAGAAACCACTTCTCCAGCGATGAGCTTCAAAGGATTAAGTTCGAACTTGCGATAACCTGGGGCCTGAATGCGCAGGGCATAATCTTGCCCTACTTCGATGTGGTCAATGGTCCCCAGTCCACTCTCATCTGTAGTTGTGACCTGAAGTTTTGCCCCTCGCTGGACACCGCTCAGAATTCCCCGGCTCACTTGAAAAAGGGCGATGGCGGCACCCGCAAAAGCCGTTCCGTCTCGCTTGGCGACGAATACTTCCACTGCCCCGTGAAGGTTGCCAAAGTCATCGCGGGTGGTCACAGGTTTAGCCAAGGGAGCCTGACGCTTCTCCGAGCTGGGAGATTGCGACGTTTTGACTTCCTTGACTGATACCCGGACGGGATGAGAAGAATCCTTTTTCTTCGAATCAAAAGCAGAACCGGATTCGTCACGAAGACCAGGTGACAAGACCTCTTCTTCTTGGCGACTCATAATGAAGAGAGCCGCAGCTACCAAGATGATGGCTACGGCTCCGAGTAAGATACGGTCACGACTCATGCAAACCACTCAGTTAGAGATGACTCTCGATCAGATATCGCCCAAGTCCATCACTTCGCCGTCGCCCAGGATAATCTCTTGACCCGGGGTAAGAGCCTGCTGGAACATGCTGCTCAGATCAACAGCCCCGTTTCTTTCGATCACGCTAATCATGTAGACACGAGGTCGAACATTGCGGATGACAAACCGTCCGCCGCTATCGGTTTGGGCTTGATAACCACGCCCCCCGCTGAGGCCACCCTTAGCTTGAAGGCGTACCTTGGCGCCTTTTTCTGGTTCACCCTCTTTAGTCAAGACCCGCCCCTTGACTGTTCCACCTTTCATCAAGGTCATTTCAGGGAAGCTGTACTCCCCTGTCTGGCCCACCTCGATGGAATTCTCGCTTGTTCCATCAGCGAAGCGTGAATGGTTCACATTCAACAAATACCAGCCTTCAGCCACGTTCTCAATGCGGAATTCACCGTCGGGATTCGTCCGGGCGCTCCGTCTTGTCGTCCGTGTACCGTTTGAAATCAATACCTTAAACAAGCCTGCACCAGCATCATTGCCGTTCGGAGGTCCCATCTGGGGGGAAATGTCGATTTCAGCGTTATTCACCGGCTTGCCAGCCGAATCAACAACCTTACCCGTCACAACGGCTCCACGATACATTTCGATGACAATGTCAGTAATATCATTGACACCATTGAGAGAAAGCTTTTTGCTGGAGCCTCCGGCATATCCCTTGGCCCGAGCGTGAAGATAGAAATCCTTCAGTGTCCGAGGTTTCGTTTGGACACCCACGTATTCGAACTTGCCTTCTTCGTCCTCGAATTTTTGGCTGAGCTGGGGGCTCGCCATCACCAACTTGTCACTGCGGGCAAAGAAGATCTTGAATCGCTTGACTGGCAATCCGGTTTCTGCATCAACCACCTGACCGATTGCAGTGGGCTCCCGATCAAGTTTCACCACCATCTCAGTCGATCCAGGGACCCGCGCGGTCCGCATGGTCCCCGACAGAGGATATCCCTTGCCCCCAAAGAATCGCATGCGATAACTGCCAGGCTGCAACCCACTCAAGGTGAAAACCCCGTCGTCGTCAGTCTTAACAGGAGGATAATTCAAAGAGGGAATATTCACCCTTCCCGTGCTGATAGGCTGAGCCCTGACAATGACGCCAGCAATGGCCAATTCGTCATCCGAATCAATAACGCGCCCGGTGAAATCGACGCCGCCGGCGAGCAGTTTGAATTCCACAGGCTTGGCGTCCTTTCCGGCGATCACTTGAATGCCAATTTGAGTTCGAGTTCCGAAACCACTGGCAAGGCAAGAGACTCGTTTCATGCCGGGATTGATGCCCAAGCAAACAAACTCACCGTTTTCGTCTGTGGTCGCGGTTTTCTCCACATCCATGGAT
>WFTN01000296.1 GCA_015485455.1 Planctomycetota bacterium
GTCCTATATCAATGGTACGACACCATTGCCTCAGAACTTCACAGCCAGCTTGGTTTTGACTCACTACACCGGGTGCCAGAGCCATATGGACATTCCGAGCAACCTGAGGAAAATTCCTTTTGGGGCGCCCGGGCGTCATCAGAGTGAGTCCTACCACTTGGTGTCCCCGAACGATTTCGATTTTGGGGCGTCAACCAACGGATGCTTTCGACGGCCTCATGGTCGGAGAGCCGGGATACACAAACATACTCTGGATGCTATCACGATAGGAGAGATTCGATGAAACGTAACTTTATCTTGATGGTTGGGTTTGTTCTGCTGTGTTGCACTCAGGTGGTTGGGCAATCAACATTGAACGTTCCCAGTGCCTCTTATCCAACAATTCAATCTGCCATCAACGCCACCGCTCAAGGTGACATTGTCATCGTTGCCCCAGGGACCTACGTTGAAAATCTTATCTTTCCGGCCCGTGACTTTCAGCTTATAGGGGCAGGGATAGGACTAACTGTAGTTGACGGCAATAACACAGGGTCTTGCGTGAATTTCACTCAGGGGCCTGTGACCAACGGGATGGTGATCGACGGCTTCACATTTAAGCAAGGATCTGGGGATTTAGCACTCATTGGGGCTTCATTCTTCAGGCTTGGTGGTGGCATTTTTATCCGCTCTCTTTATGCGAACGCCCCTCTCATCTCACCAGTTTTCAGGAACTGTGAGATTGCCCAGAACATAGCCTACCGTGCGGCGGGAATCTATATCCGTTGGGGCGGTAACGTGGTTTTTGAAGGATGTCGGATTCGCAACAATACGGTGATCGACCCGGGCTCAAATTCTGTGGCAATTTTCACAGAAGCAGGAGCGACTAACACGAAATTCATAGATTGCACAATTGAAAACCACACGTCGGTTGGGGGAGCCACTGTCTTAATCTCAGCAAGCGCCGCTGAGTTCGTTGGTTGCCGCTTTCTTAACAACACGACTTGGGGTATTACCGGGATCCATTACAATAATCCTAACGGGGGAACGATCCCTCCCAATCTGGTAGTGCGTAATTGCTCCTTCATTGGGGGCCAATCCCAGTCACCTAGTGCTTCGGTTATTTGGGCTGGGGCCGTTTCCCCATCGACTTTTGAAAATTGTCTCTTCGCCAACAACACCGGAGGCGGCATGATTTTGGGCTATGGCGCAGGGCCTCGAACAACTAGAAACTGCACATTCGCCAACAATCAGTTAGGTGCTTCACCTTTTGGCGTAATGACTTTCGGTTCTTCCAATCCTACCCCCGCCGATGTCCTACAAGTCGAGAATAGCATTTTCATTGACAACACTGACAGCAGCGGCAATGCCGTTGACAGCATTTATGCCACGGCCGGGACGCCGGTTGTCTATCGGGCTTCTATTGTTGAAACTGCAGCCAATGCACCCATAAGCCCCCGTCCGAATTTTGTCGATCCGACCAACGATGATTTTCATTTGATGCCGGGGTCCTTGGGCGTGAATGGTGGCACAAGGGTTGGGTTAACGCCACCTGTTGTCTTTCCTGGGATCTTTCTGGACTTAGATGGAAACCCTCGGGTGCAACTGGGGGAAGTTGACATGGGCTGCTATGAAGCAGGGCACATCGCTTATTCCGATGCTTCCAGGGGGCGAGTTGGAGAAAGCGCTGGCGGGCCGTTTGACGTCGTGCTCATCAACGGTTCGGCTGGCGACAGCATGCGAACGGTGACCATACCATTAGGGACATCATCGAGCATGAGCATGACCCAACCGCCAAGCTTGCCCAACCCTGTGGGATTCGCCATTTTCGGCTTGATTGGAGAAGCGACACCAGCAAGCATCACAACTGTGCCATTGGGCATTGGCAAAATGACCTTTGCGCCTTGCCCGCTACTACCAACCCACCCCGCTCTCTTCACACTCACCAACAATTTAGGAGCCTTCTGTCCCCAATTGGTCCCATCAACCCCGACGTCCTGGACATCCTCACCCTTTCCTCCGATCTTCTTCCCACTGCAACTCACCTTCCAGGGTGTCATCGAAGAATCACCAGGAGTCTACGTGCCAACAAACATGGTGATCTACGAAACCAAGTAAACTCGCCACTTCTTACTCTCCTGACGCGCCAATGCACCAGAGCATTGGCGCGCTTGTTGCGCCATGCCACTGATCCCTGTATTCCAAGTTCCCGTAAACGGCGCAGTAGGTGGGTCTACATCGCAGATTTTGGAACAGCAAGTACGATCTCGTCGCGCAGAGAGAATCGGACGGAACAGGATCGAGTTTCGATCGACGACTTAAGTCCTGCGAAGAAGTGGGCCATTTACACTGGAGAAGATGAATACACCATGAAGCCGGAAATCACGGTTCTTCCCTTGGCCAACATAATGCGAAAATTGGCCGCACTTTAGACCTGCTTGTCGCTTACCCCATCAGACAAATAGCAAGACAGCAAAGAGGATCATCATAATGATGTAGATACGACGGAGGAGTTCGTCCTTCCCCTGGGTGGCAAATCGGCTGCCTAAGACGGCCCCTATGCCTTGTCCACCACTCAAGCAGATGGCCAACATCCAATCGATCTGTCCGGACATGATGAACACCGGCAAGACACAAATGGTATACAGCCCTACGATCACCATCTTGGCAGCATGGGCTTCGGCCATCCTCCAACGGTCACCCAATAACAAAGCAGACACCAAGATGAATCCAACCCCCGCCTGAATGAACCCACCGTAGAAGCCGGCAGCGATGGCAAGAATCCCAGCCAAGAAAGGCCGACTTCTGTCAACAGTATGAGGCCGCCACAAAACCATAAAAATGGCCAACCCAACAAACGAAATGGCCAAGATGCGCTCAAAGGTGCTGTCATCTACCCGCTCCACCACCATGGTTGCCCCCAGGATGGCAGCGGGAACAGCCAAGAGCACTGGAAGCCAAAGCCTTTTCAGAAGAGCTCCATCCAAAACGCGACCTTTGCGGAAGCCCATCAAGGCGAGCATGTTCTGAACCAAGATTGCTGGCCTCAAACTGGCGTTGGCCACAGTGCCTGGAAACCCAAGAAAGATGACCAAAGGCACCACCAACATCGACCCGCCCCCAGCGATGGTATTGCAAAACCCCGCCACGATTCCAGCAGCCATGATCAAGCCATAGTGGAGTGGGCTCATGTCTCAACCGTCAAGGATTCAGCACTGAGATCGAAGTTCTCGTAGCGTTCTTCAGCCATGCCGAGCAGCAAGTAGCACTCCCCAACAATCAGGAAAGCACAGAGCCAAGTGGTCAAAGGTACGACCAGGAGATTGGGCCAGCCCAAGGCAGACACTTGAATCCAGACCAGCAGAGCACCAATCAGGCCTGCTGGAATGACCATAATGACGACCGCCAGGGCACGGATAATGGCACCCATGAGATTCTGACCGAATTGATCGAATCCAGCCTTCATGCCTCGTCCAAGCCTGGCAAAACTTGGCAGATAGAGGGCAAACAGGTTTTCGAGAGAGAAAAGGGCAAAGGCGATCGCGAAAAACCCGGGCACAGCAGTGGCCATGATCGCTGCCCTCATTTCGAAAGATATGGTCTCATCGCCAATTTCGGCGGGAAGGGCCAAGACCCCCACTAAGGACAGGCACCACTGAGCAGCAGCGATGACCAATGCAGGCCCCATCACCTCCCCTAAGAGGAGTTCGCGCCCACGAATAGGCAGGGATTTCAGCACATCGAAATGGGGGATGTCAATGCGCAGATCAACCCGCAGGAGAGCTGGCCCCAACAAAGAGGCATAGGCTGCAATTCCAAGAGACACAAAACCGAGAATTGCCCCCACCTTGGCGTCTGCCACTTCGTCACCAATGGCCGATGCAACAAAGAAGGCAATCATGAGGACAAACATCAAGATGCGAAATGCCTTCTTTTGCAGACGCCCGATGCTCACAACGTTCTTCCACACAATGGCCCGCCAAACTGGGCCAGTGGTTGCCAATCGCGGAAAACTCTTAGAACTCCCTTTGACGATCAGTTTTTCCTTCTTGCGAAGACCTCCCAAACCATCTTTCTTCACCGTCGCAATAGCGGCGGCCACCTTGATTGCATTGTCTTCGAACCTCTGGTCGAAGCGAACGACAATAGCAGCAAACAAACCGATGATTCCGACGATACCGACACTGGCCAAGACAAAGTTCAAGCCACCCACGGACAAGATATAGTCAGCTTGAATCGTCAAAGGTCGAATCACAGCGGCGAGCAAAGGCGATTCCATAACTTGGGTAAAGCTGGGCCTTGAGCCATCAGTATTGACAATCTGCATGCCACGCCAAGCACCCAAAACAATAGCACCCAAAAGCGAAAGACCTGGTATGAGAGCGAGAATCGTCCGAACTCCGCCTTCGCCTTTTATCTTCTTGACGATAAGATGCACGAGCACGCCATGGACATGAGCCAAGTTACCCACCAAGTAGAGACTGAAAACAACCACCGGGTAAGAGTGAGAAGCATACTTATTGGCAAGAGCACCAAAGATCAGCCCGGTAATCACCAGGGGGCCTTGAGCCTGCATGAACTTAAAGAGCAAGAGGTCGCGACGCAGCAATGGCGCTGAAAACAATTGCTGAATCTCCGATTGCCGAAAGATGACCCCCCGCCCAAAGGGTCCAAAGATCCAGGCAGTGTAGTAATTGAGGGCATAGAAGAATGTCAAAGCCACATGACCAAAATGACTTTGGGATGTGGTGGCTGATTCCGCCGCATGAAATAGTTGGCGAAAGAAGAAGAAATAGATGTACGCCAAGGCCAAAATGAGACCAATAACATAGCGAGGACTCTTCAATTTCGATTTAAGAGCTTTGAGGCGATTCCTTCCCGTGCAACGCAAGTAGTACAGAAAAGCGAAAAACGCGCGCTTCATCGTTCTGGTGCCTCTTCTGGTGGTGTTTCCTGGGTGGCTTCTTTCTCCGTGAGCCGAAAGAAGATGTCTTCCAATGTCGGGTCTTCTGGAAGTCCCTGGATATCAGCTCGAATCTGCTCGACTGTCCCCGCCACCACCTGTTTGCCTCCATCGATAATGAAAATTTCGTCGCAGATTGCGTCAACAAGCTCTAGTTGATGGGAGGAGACAATGATAGCTGCCCCACCCTCTTCTGCCCGTCTCTGAATGGCGTCTTTCATGCGCCGAATCCCCAGGGGGTCCAACCCAGTGAGAGGTTCATCCAAGAACATCGCCATAGGATCGTGAAGAAAACCAAGACAAATGGCCACCTTTTGCTTCATTCCCCGTGAAAGTGCTTGGGGAAGGTGATTGCGCTTGTCCAAGAGCTCAAATTCCGCCAAGAGACGCTCAATACGTTCCTCGATGTCGGTCAACTGGTGAATGCGCCCAGAAAAACGCAGATGCTCTTCCACGGTCAGATAATCGAAGAGATGAGGTGTGTCAGGAACGAAGGACAAGAGGGCCTTGGCCGCCAGCGGCTGCTCTTCGATGGCAAAACCCCCAATTTCAGTCCGACCACTGGTGGCAGGAATAATCCCGGCCATACAACGCATGGCGGTGGTCTTTCCGGCGCCATTGGGGCCCACCAAACCAAGCACTCGACCAGCCGAAACCGCCAAATCAAGGGCGTCTACGGCCTTTGCCTCTTCATAGACTTTAGTAAGTCCTCGGCTCCAAATTTGCGGTTTTGTCTCGTCCATTGTCATCTATGAATTTCCTGGAGCCTCTGTCATCTGGTCGATTCTGTCCATACAGGGTATATAAGGGCCTACATCTGTGCCAGTGGCACGAAAAACCGGGATTTTGCAACAAAAAGGGTGACCACCATGGAATTCTTCCTAGACACCGCTGATCTTGATGAGATTCGAGAAGCATACAGCTGGGGCATAGCTGACGGAGTGACTACAAACCCTTCACTCATCAAGAAAGCCTGCGACAAGCTCAAAGCCAGCGGCTCAGATATGAGCTTGGCGAGCTACATCGAAGAAATCCTCAAAGTGGCTGATGGCGACCCCGTCAGCTTGGAAGTCATCGCCTCCACAGAAGATGCCATGCTAGCTCAGGGCCTCTTTCTGTACGAGCGTTTCAATCCCATCGCCGAAAATGTGGTGGTCAAAATTCCCGTCAACCCGGATATGATCGGCGATGGTGAAGTGGCCTTTGATGGGCTGAAAGTCATCAAGAAGCTCGCGGATCAAGGGATTCCCGTGAACACCACTCTCATTTTTTCACCAGAGCAGGCGCTTCTGGCGGCCAAAGCCGGGGCAGCCTACGTCAGCCCTTTCGCCGGGCGCATTGATGACGAATTGCGCCGAGCCATCGGTGGCGATTTCGATAAAACCGCCTACTTCCCAGAAGAGGGCGAAGAAGGCTATGATGACCACGGTGTGGTGTCGGGGGTAGACTTGGTGTCCCAATGCGTCGATATCATTGCCATTCATGACCTAAATCATTGCAAGGTCTTGGCGGCAAGTCTGCGCAACCCACAGCAAGTCCGCGAATGTGCTCTGGCCGGATCTCAGGTGGCAACCATGCCATTTGGCGTCCTCCGGGACATGGTTGGCCACAAGAAAACAATTGAGGGGATGAAGGCATTTACTGCCGATGTTGTGCCTGAGTATTCAAAACTATTCGAGTGAATGGCGACTGACCGGAATTTCCTATGGAAAGAAACATCGTCGACTTTATCGACAACCACATTGAGCTCGTCGCTGATTTGTCTGCCAAACTCGGCGACTCAACGTGGCGCGTCAAGA
>WFTN01000297.1 GCA_015485455.1 Planctomycetota bacterium
CGCCTAGTTGTGGTAGAGTTGGCTGTACTGCTCAATCCCCCACTGTGTATTCCGTTGTGGTGCGTGTTCGAGCGCGCCCTAAAACAATGGAGAAAGGGGGTGATGCGAGGGCCTCTGATACGTTAGTCCTCATGTCACGGATAGCCTTGGGTGCCCGCCAAGTGGTCTATCTCCTGTTCCTCCCAGTTTCTCTGGCTTTCTCCAAAGGAGGGTTGCCATGAATGGGAATGACGTCTGGACGGTCGAAGCAGGGGAAGAGCGGCGCCCTGGTGTCGCTCACATTGTCATTACGGCCTTGCTCATCGGTATTGGGGCCGTCGTTGGAGCCTTCGGCAGTTTTACATTGCCCCTTGGGTTTGGGGTGAACTTCTTCTGGCCGGCCATTGCCGTTCAGAATGTGGGAGGAATTTGGTACGGTGCTTGGGGAATTATTGCCGCGGCACTTTTCCCCATCATCTCTAACGGAGTGGCTGGAACGCCTGTGTACGTGTCTTTGGCCTACATCCCCGCTAATGCGTTTCAATCCTTTGCCCCAGCATGGGCGTTCCGTCGCTTCAAGGCGGATCCCCGATTGAAGTCGGGTAGGGATTGGGTCATCTTCCTGGTCTCCATTACGATTGGTAACATCTTTGGTGCCTTCTGGGGGCCACTGGTGGTTCTGAAGGGCTTTGGCCTGCTGACCGCTGAATCGGTGCCCCTCTTCATCTGGGGCTGGTTTGCTGGCAATGAGATCGCGGGTATCATCTTTGGAGCCATTCTCTTGAAAGCACTTTCTGGCGTCGTCATCAATACTCGTACCTTTGTCAAACAGTGGTGGGCCTGAGAAACCCCTCACGTGCTGGGGGATCTTCCCCCAGCACGTGACCCAAGGAACCCCAACAATGCACAAGACAATCTTGGGCTACGTTCCTGAAGAATCACCCATTTACAGCCTCCATCCGTTCGTTCGGGTATACTTTCTGCTCATTGTCAGCCTGTTCCCCATGATCATCAGTTCTCCCGATTGGAATTTCGTTCTCATCTTGGTTGTGTTTGTCCTCTTGCGTTACAGCCGAGTGACCTTTTCCACCCTTAAGCTCTACATCCCCATTTCGATATCGATGGGCACACTTATCCTGCTCTCCTATACCGTGCTGGGAGGACGACATCCCGAGTTTCACGAAGTGACCAACCTGCTCGGGATTCCTATCTACTTTGAGCGTATTGTGGCGGCCATCGAGGTCTACATGCGCATCTTGCCCATGATTTTCGTCATGGTTCTCTTTCTCAGCACAACCAGAGAACGGGATATCCTGGTTGCCATGCGTTGGGCCAGACTGCCCTTCACGGTCACCTATCTAGTGGCCCTCTCCCTGCGGGCAGTGGGAATGGTCATCGAAGATTTCTCCATCGTCCGTCAAGCGGAAAAGGCCCGAGGGTACGATCCCAAGGGAAAATCCTTGCCCTACAAGTTACGTCAGTTCGTCATGTACATCATTCCTCTCATGGGGTTGGCTATTCGACGCTCAGAGGACTTCTCTAACGCCCTGGTGGCGCGAGGCTACAGTTTTACCGGGCTGAGACGGGTCAAACGTCCGGACTACGTGCTGACTAAATATCGCTTTGGGGTCGTGGATGCTATTGTGGTGGCTGTACTCACTGTGTTGCTGATAGTCTTGTTGGTGGTCCGTTACGGGTTTGGCATGTTGACGCTTGAGGACTCCCTGGTCATGATGTGGCTTCGCCAATGGTTGCTAGGAGGTGCGGGGTGAAGGTGGCGATCAGGTTTGAGGATTATACCTGGCGGTACTCTCGCGCTAAGGAACCCGCGTTGCGCAACGTCAACTTGGAGATAGAGGAAGGCTCGCTCGTGGGCATTATCGGTCCCAACAATTCGGGGAAGACAACCCTCGCATATTCGATGAATGGCTTGATCCCCAATCAGTACTACGGTGTGCGCTCGGGCCACGTGTACATTATGGGCAAGGAGGTCAAGGAGTACAATCAAGTCGAACTCTGCCAGAAGGTGGGCTTGGTCTTCTCCGACCCCGAAGCACAGTTCACGGCGATGACCGTCGAAGACGAGGTCGTATTTGGTATGGAAAATCTGGGGCTGAGCATTGAGGAGATAGAACGTCGTTTGGCCTGGGTCGTTCCCCTCACGGATATTGGGGATTTGATGGACAAGCCTCCTTACGAAATCTCAGGTGGACAGAAACAGCGGGTGGCTCTGGC
>WFTN01000298.1 GCA_015485455.1 Planctomycetota bacterium
CCAGCATCAGCGGCCACGCTACCGGGGTGTACTTTCGAGACATAAACTCCACTGCCCACAGTAACCCCCAAAATAAGCCCACCATCAGGGAAACTCGCTGGCAAGCGAAACTTGAGATTGACGATTTTACCATCACGACGGACAGCAAAATTTGACTGGGTTCCCGCAACCGCTGCGTCCTTGGCTTTCAGGACGTCATCGATGCCAGCGATCAATCGACTGCCCCAAGCTGTGAGGTAGTCGCCGCTATGAAGACCGGCCTCCGCCGCTATGGAACCCTCTGAAACGGTATCAATTACAATGCCATCAACTTCCAAACTCACACCCAGCTTAGGTTTAGAGCCGAATTGAGCCGTAGAAGTTAAACATGCGACGGCCGAGAAAATGGCAGCCAAAGCCAGATACGAGAGAGTCTTCATTGATTTTGCTCCTGATTATTCCAGTCAACCTCTCATGGAGGTGTGATTCCATACGAATGGCACCTAGGATGACTCCCAGGTGCCACGATTTTTTTCGCTCGTGAGACTCTTTATTCGAGGATTTCAAGGCGAAGAATCTTGACTCTCTCAAGCTTTGAGCCTGGAGCAGGAGACTGCATTTCCCACTTGGTGATACCGATCTTCTTGTCGTGAAATTCACTCAGATCATAACGGTCAGAAGTGACGTGGTAGCGACTTTCCGATCCCTTCGTGAGCTTCCAGGTGGGCGTTGTGCCAACCCCCAAATAGACCCGGTGCAAGTTGCCGATCCCCAAACGAAGGAAGCGAGACTTAGAAGACGCGGCAGATGCTTTTTCAGCTTCCTTCTTGGTTCTGAAATTCTGTAAATCTCGGGCATATTCGGCGTCCCGTCGTTTCTGATCCAGTTCAAGTTTCTTCATTTGCGCGTCCGCTGCTGCGAAGCGACGAGCGGTGTCTTCCTTTCCTTTGAGATAGGCGATTTTCTCCCCAGCTGCTTGTGAAAGAGGAGAATTCGCTGGGGCTTGCCCACCGATTGCCTCAAACTCCGTGCGAAGACTGACCAAAGTTTCAAGATTCGGGCGCCCAGCCAACTCGCGAGCCATGCGCGCTTCGGCCAAATCAAAACGGCTTTGCAGGGTATCTTCTTGTTCAATCTGCAAGACATGCTTGGATGACATGTTGCCAGTTTTCAGCAAAGCTAAACGGGCCTTTTGATCGAGGATAGCGAACTGAGATGCGGCAGCAGTCTGATCTGGAGCCGGTTTGACATAATTCTTGTGAACGAAAACGTGGGTTGATGCCGGAGCCAACACCCGAAGCCAGTCATTGTCAACGCGGTCCAAGACCATCACGGTTTGATTCGATCGGAGGGACCCCATGATAGGCCAATCCATGTTGGGGTGAGGCCGCAAGGAAAGGCGGCCCACTAAGACGCGGCCCCGCCCATTTTCGCCCACGGCGATAAACTGCTGCTCACCCCGTTTCTCTAGGACATATGCCGCAACACCGCCGGGAAATCGAATCTCAGCGAATTGACCTTTGATGCCAAACATACGGACCAAATCACCAACGCCAGCCTTGCCTAACTGAGCATCAGGGACTCCAGCCCCGGATTTAACCGGTGTGTTCCGGTGGGTAATGACCCCGTAGAGCGTCGCCGTCTGAGCCAAGCTCAGTCCACCCAAGACACCAACAAAAAGAGCAGCCAAAAGTATCTTGTAAACAAGTATTCGCATCACCGTGAGTCTCCGACTTGATCCCTAAGCCCATGGCAACCATGGCAGGGTAATTGGACGTATGGGCCCAGACATCCGAGAGTCCAGACCCATGAACTTTATGAAAGAACGGGGACCAACAAAGACAAAGACACAATCGCCGGGAGAGTTGTCGCAAAACGCTTCAGATCAGCGATTTAGAGTGCCTTCTCAGGAAGGCCCAAAGGATGGGTTAGAGCCATGTTAGCGGTTTTCGCGAAAAGTGCGTTCAACAAGAGCCATGACTTCGATCAAAGAGATGCCCGAAGCCTTGGCTAATCGATCACAATCGACGAATTCTGGAGTGGCTTTGATCACTTCCCCGTGGAGGATGCCTAGCTTGATCCGAGCGCCTCCCAGGGGTGTGTGAACCGTGACCACTTGGCGCTCCAAAGATCTCCGCTGCGTGTCATGGCGGCGAACTCCAAATGTCGAAGTCGACCTCAGGATAATATCTTCCAGGTGCGAAGCCTTGTCAGGAGTCGCAACAACGGTCAGCAAGAACCCTGGACGGTTTTTCTTCATTTGAACCGATTGGATCAGAACGTCGAGGGCACCGGCATCCTCCAAGAGTTGGCGCGCTTGCCCCATGATCTCGCCACTGCAATCATCAACTTGAGTTTCGAGTACCGTGATGGTTTCTCTTGAGGTGCATGGATCTTCCCCCGCTGAGACACGAAAGAGCTGAGCTCTCACAACATTCGGTGGGTCAGCTCGATCGGCTGTTCCAGCCCCATATCCTATGGCCTGAAGAACCAAGTCACCACAGGGGTGAAAGTCGTCCACGAGCACCTTGAGAATTGCGGCTCCCGTTGGTGTCAGAAGTTCGTCTTCCACCTCCGTCCTTCGTACCGGAAGCCCAAGCAAGATCTCGGCGGTTGCCGGCGCCGGAATTGGAACTTCACCATGCGCCATTCGCCTGACGCCTCGGCCAATACCGATCGCCGAGCATGTCACTCTTGAAATACCCAAAAGCTCAACAGCTAAAGCCGCAGCACAAACGTCGACAATGCTATCGATGGCACCCACTTCATGAAAATGAACCTCTTCCACGGAGGTTCCATGAACTCGCGCTTCAGCTTCGGCGATTGTTCTGAAGATGGCCAAAGCCCGCGCTTCCGTCCCTGGGGAGAATTGCCCCCGACGAATGGTTTCGATGATCCTACGATAACTACGTCCGTGACTATGGCTATGAGACGACTGGTGGTCGTGGAAACGATCTTCCGTCTGCTCACGGCCCTCTGCGGTGATGTGTACTGCAACATGGCAAGCCCGAATGGCCCCCCTCTTGACTTCCTCCGATGTGATTCGAAAGTTATCAAGGGGGAGCTTTCGCAATTCGTTTTCGAGCACCTGGAGATCGAGACCACAGTCGATGAGGGCGGCCACAAACATATCCCCAGCCATGCCAGATGACGGGTCTAGATGGAGCCCAAGATCTCCGCACAAAGATTTATGAGAGTTAATCTTCAGGATCTCCGAGTATGTCCATGAGTCGTTGCTTGCACACCTTCATGGTCTCATCGTCGTCGGCTTCCACGTTCAGGCGCAACAAAGGTTCCGTATTGCTCTTTCGTACATTGAACCACCAATGATCATATTCAACGGTAATGCCATCGAGATCGGAGAATTTGCCATCGGAGAATTCTTCTTTGAGGCGAGCAATCATCCCGTCTTTGTCTTCGATATGAAAATTAACTTCGCCAGTAGCCGGATAGCGAAGTAGTGGTTTCGCCAGTTCAGAGAGCTTCTTGCCATCGCGTTGCATGATCTCGAGAACAAGCAACATGGCAATCACACCACTGTCCGAAGTGAAGTTGTCTTTGAAATAGTAGTGTCCTGAAAGTTCACCACCGAAGACGGCATCCTTTGCCCGCATGGTTGCTTTGATGAAGCTATGGCCCACTCTTTCCTTGATGGGAACACCACCAGCAGCTTCCACTTCTTCGGCAACAACCCGACTCGAGCGCAGGTCATAGACCACGTGAGCACCGGGGTGGCGATTGAGCATCTCCTTGGCAACAATGGCCGTCATGATGTCGTTGGCAACAATTTCGCCGTTTTCATCAACGAAGGCACAGCGATCAGCATCCCCATCATAGGCCAAACCAATGTCAGCTCCGTTTTCTTTTACCTTGGCCATCACGTCCAACATGTTCTCAACTTTGAGAGGGTTGGCTTCATGATTGGGGAATGTGCCGTCCAACTTGAAGTATAGGCAATCCGCATCAATCTGCAAGCGCTCTAAGACTGGCGGCAATTCAAAGCCTGCCATGCCGTTGCCCGCATCAATCACGCACTTTAGGTCGATCTTCGTCTTGATGAATGACGCCACGTGATCGACATAACCTGTGCCTATGGCCACGTCTTTTCGGCTACCTGGCTGGTCCACCGGAGCAGGCAAGTCTTGAGCACAAGCATTTTCCATCTCGACAATGCCCGTGTCGTAACCCACAGGAACACATCCTGCCCGACAGAATTTCATCCCGATGTATTGGGAAGGATTGTGAGAAGCGGTGATTTGCACACCACCGTTAACTCCCATGCTTCCGATAGCATAATAGGTCATGGGCGTTGACGCCAAGCCAATGAATATCACATCGGCCCCCTGGGATTGAGCCCCTTTCATGAATGCTTCCGAAATACTCGGAGCGCAATCGCGCATATCATGCCCAACAACAATGGGCCCACCGCCAATGAGCTTGACGAAACTTGCCCCAATTTTTTCAGCTAAGGTCTCATCAATCTCTTCGCCGTAGATACCGCGAACGTCGTAAGCTTTGAAAACACTCATCTTTTTCTCCTAAGGCAATGATACGGCGAGAACGCGATCCACGTCCCTATCGTCAATATCTTTGTGGGTAACAAATCTCAAGGTGTCATCATTCAATGCCAAGGTCAAGACATCATGGGCTGCACACGCGTCAACGAAACGATGAGCCCTTCCAGGACAAGTGACATAGACAAGGTTTGTGTCGGGCATCACTACATCAAATCCATCTTTGGCGTTAAGCCCAGAGGCCAAGGTCTTAGCACGCCGATGGTCATCGACTAAGCGACTCCTCATATCGCGCAGAGCCAACAACCCAGCGGCCGCAATGACCCCAGCTTGGCGCATCCCGCCGCCGAATAGCTTTCGGACACGACGAGCAGCGCAAATGAACTCCCTGTTGCCCACAAGAACTGTTCCAACAGGAGCGGCAAGTCCCTTCGAAAGACAACAAGAAAGCGAGTCAGCGCAGGCCCCATAGTCAGCCAAAGAAATGCCTGTCTCCGCAGCGGCGTTGCAAATCCGCGCTCCATCGATATGCAATTTCAGTTGATGGCGGGCAGCAAAATCCTTGGCGGCTTCCATGTAATCAATTGGAAGAATGGCACCACCTGCTGAATTGTGAGTGTTTTCAAGAACAAGAAGACTCGTGACAGGAAAATGAGGATCATCCCCCCGCACCAAAGTTTCGAGTTCTTCGATGGGCATCACCCCCCGCTGACCTCTAACCGCTCGCGCCTGAAGACCTGACAGTTGTGCCAAGCCTCCCTGTTCATAGAGAAAAATGTGGCTCGTTGCTTCCAACAAGACTTCTCCGTCGCGCTCACAATGGAGACGGCAAGCAATCTGATTGGCCATGGTTCCCGATGGCACATAAATGGCCGATTCTTTGCCGAATGTTCGAGCTGCGTAGTCCTCCAACTCTAAGACACTGGGATCATCACCAAAAACATCGTCTCCCACTGG
>WFTN01000299.1 GCA_015485455.1 Planctomycetota bacterium
ACAAGACCAAGAGCAAGCAATTCGATTTCGAGTACACCCTTGACCCTGATCTTTTCAAGAACCTCAACACTCTCATGAATACCTATTACAAGGTGTTCATGAAGGACTGGAAGATCAGCAAGCCTCGAAAAGCCGGTGCCCTGAAGGTTTGCTTCTATCATGACCACAAGACCTTCGCGCAAGTGGGTGGCTTGGGAGGTGGCGTCCAAGGTTACTATCGTTTCGTCGAACCTCGTGAGCTCAACTTCTACTACAATCGCCTTGACCCGGAGTACACCATCGAAGTGATGTTTCATGAAGCGAACCATTACTTGACCCATCTCATCGATCTTGATTTTCACTACCCCCACAACATCAATGAAGCCATGGCTGAGTATTACGGCGCCAGCAAATGGGATCCGAAGAAAAAGAAGATGAAAATTGGTGGTATCCTCGAAGGGCGATTGACCGAAGTCATGACCGACATTGACAGTGGCGAATTCGCCAAGTTAGAAGACTACCTGAGGAACAAGCTCAACTACAAGGACTACACCTGGGGTTGGACTTTTGTCCACTTCATGATGGAGACTCCCAAGTACGCTAAGAAATTTAAGAAATTCTTCTTGGGCTTGGCCCGCGACACAGACGTCAAGAGAACCACCGAAGGCGGTCGCAAGACCGTGACCGGCGACAACTTCTTGGAGGCCTTCAAGAAGAAAATGCGCATCAAGAACTTAGATAAGCTCGAAAAAGAATGGCACGCTTACATCCAACAGGAAATGAAACTCACGTCCCACCGTGGATATGAAAAGGCGGCCCGAGCTGCTCTCAACAATGATCGCCCCATTCGCGCTAAACGCTTCTACAAATTGGCTATTGAGAAAGGCTCGACGAACCCAGGTGTCTACTTGCAGTATGCGTCCATGCTCCTGAATAAAGGGGAAACTGATGAGGCCCTCGCTCTCGTCGAAAAAGCCATCAAGATTGACCCATTCAACTCGGAAGGGTATGTGCGCTTGGCAAGAATTCGCCGTATTCAAGGGGACGATGAAGAAGCGAAACGACTGCGAAAGTTGGTCCGGGAGATGGACCCAGACAATACATCTATCCTTTTTGACAGCGTATTCACCGAAGACATGGACAGCTTGGTTGCCCCCAGCCGATCCACAAGGCCTCTTTCAAGTTGCGGATGTGAGTCCCACTAAAATCTGAATTTCGTTTTCTAGAGAGCGCAAGAAACAGGACAGCTTTTGGGCTGTCCTGTCTCGCTTTTTACTTTGACTCCATGACCCAGACGCCATCCCAATCCTCGGCAGGGGGATTCTCCAAGTAGGCAAAACAGCGATCGAGGTGGAGTTTCGATGCCACGTCTCCTGGACGAAGCACTAAAGTCTCTTGGAAAAGCCTTATGGCTTCGGCCCATTGTCGGGCCTTGGCAGCGGTTAAGGCTTCAGAATAGCGCTCTAAGAACGTGCAAAGCCCTGGGCCCTCTTCCGTCGCCAAATGCCCCATGGCTTCATAAACCCGCACTGGTCGGTTCTTGCCCTTCACGCGGATGACGTCAATCTCACGAATCAGATGGTCATCTTTCAATTCTCTAACTGTAAACTCACTCAGAAGGATTCCCGCGCCATAGAGTTTCGTTGCCCCTTCCAGTCGAGCGGCGATATTCACATGATCGCCAACTGCGGTATAGTCCAGACGTTTGGGAGAGCCGATGTTTCCAGCAACCACTTCACCGGTGCAAAGCCCTACCCCAATGTAAATCGGATTGGCCCCTCTGGCTTCACGCATTCGGTTGAGTTCACGGAGCTGACGCATCATCTCATTCGCCGTATTGAGGCCGTTGTCAGCGTCTCCATCGTTCTCGAATGGAGCACCAAACAGGGCCATAATGGCATCACCGATAAACTTGTCGAGGATGCCTCCTCGTTGATGCACAATGTCGACCATGATCTCAAAGTACTCATTGAGCATGGCGACCGTTTCTCGAGCCCCCAACTCTTCTGAGAGCGATGTGAACCCACGAATATCAGAAAAGAGGACTGTTACCCTCTGGCTTCGTCCCGTCAATGCCTCGGCACCAGACTCCAAGAGCTGATCCGCCACCTCTTTGCTCATGTAACGAGACATGGTGGTCTTCAGTTTCTTTTCGCCCGTCATGTCTTCGAACGCCAAGAGGAAGCCCAAAGACTTGTCTTCTCCGTCGACCAACTCCGTGGTCCGAAGGTTGACTGAAGCCGAACCATCCTGGAATACAAAGTCCTCATCCATGATCAAGTCGGCGTCACCCGATGCAACAACACGTTCGACGCTCTCCAACACCCAGGCGTTGTTTCGTCCAAAAATGCCTTCCATCTGTTTGCCGATTACATCCCGTTCAGAGACCCCTAGGATTCGGCTCGTTGCCGCATTGATGGTAACGATTCTCCCCGAACCATCGATGGTCATGATGCCATCGCTGGTACTTCGAAGAATGCTATCGTTATAATTTTTCATCTCCAGAACGCCCTGAAAGAGACGGGCATTCTCTAAAGAAGCAGAGATCTGCGCAGCGAAAGTCTGGAGACGAGCTTCGTCGGTGGCACCGAATGCCCCACCTCGCTTGTTGAGGATCTGCGCCACTCCGATGCGAGTGCCGCGACGATGTACAATAGGGACGCAAAGGATATTCCGAGTGCGAAAACCCGTTTGTTTGTCGATCGCCTGATTGAAACGAGGATCCGCGTATGGGTCGGCGATGTTTTCGACGACGCCGCTGGTCAGAACGGCACCGGCAATTCCGACGTCGGCCGGGAACCGAATTTCCTTCGTTTCCATACCTTCAGCAAAGCGAGACCATAACTCATTGCTGTCTTCGTCATAGAGGAACAAGGTGCTGCGTTCGGCATCGAGGAGTTCGCTTGCTGCATTCATCGTCTTTGCGATGAGCATGTCTAAGTCAATGACGCCAGCGAGCTCATGAGTAATCGCGTGGATTCGCAGATCATCCCGAATCTCTGAGGTCATGTGATTGAATCCACGATAGAGATCAGCGTACTCATCGGTTCCTGCTACTCTGAGCTCAATGTCGAGCTGTCCTTGACGTGCCAGTTTCATCGCTTCGCTCAGATTCTTAGCACCGTAGGTCACGTCTTGAGCCAACTGATAGCCAATCACGAGAACCAAAGTAATGCTCACCACGACCAAGCTCGATGCCCAACCGATAATCCACTTGAAGTCTCTAAAGCTGATATCGACACCATTTTCTTGGAGCAGTAGATCAGCGCGATAAACCGTCGACCAAGCCAAGAATGCGATAGGAATCGCTGTCATAAAAATAGACAAGTAGAAGAGCTTACTCTTGATTCTGATCGACTTGATTTTCTTGCGCCACTTGGCATCCAAGGTCGATTGAGTCATCCACAACCGTTCGGTCACAGGAATCATCAGGCGAGAAAGAGCAAAATACTCGTAAATAGCGTGGGCCGGTGAAGCAAAGAAAAG
>WFTN01000300.1 GCA_015485455.1 Planctomycetota bacterium
TGTTTACACACTGCGTTTGGCCCGAGGACTCCTTAAGAGTGCGGCTGGAGAGCAATTCTGTTCAATCGAAGATGGTGGCGTTTGTGCCAACACCTCCGATGGTGTTTTCACTTTCTCGGTGAGCCCCATGGCTACTCCTCCTGTTGGCAACCTGAACACAGGCCCCACAGCAGTTCTGCCCTTACCAAGCATTTTGACCCCCGGAGAAGACATTCGGTTGTTCTTTGACACCGCTGTCGATTTCGAGAGCTTCGTTGGATTCAGTTTGACAACGGGCCTTTCCAATGTCACTTCCCAGGATCCCTTTTGCTCCGTTCCCTTCAGCTTAGCTCCTCTGGCCGGGTCGCAAAATTCGAATGTGCTCGTGTCTTACACACCACCGGCACCTACGGTTTTACCGCCCAACTATGGCTACATCCTTTACATGCCGAATCCTTTTACGGATCCCACAGAAGTGTGTATTCGCTTCGTGGACATCACCACATCTATGGGTATAGACGATCCAACGGGTATGTTCTCAGCTCTGCCGACGTTCCAAAACTACGCCATTCCATCTGCGGTTTGGGCTAATTCGGATCAAACTGCTTTGGCGGCGAGTCCCTACACCGTACCCCGTGACATGAGCACCGCTCAAAACGGTCTTCTTGAACTTCCCCCTGCATTGCCTCTTCCTGGCACAACTGCTGCCGGGCCTGCGACCATTCAAGTGACTCTTTTTAGCTCGAGTAATGCCGGCGCTATTGATTCTTCTGCGGTTATTCCGATGAATGCGGATGGAATCACGGGGATTACGGATCGTTTTCGTCGGCCTCTGGCGGCTGATGTTGTGATTGCTCGCACATTGGCCGTGGGGACTCCAATTGCCAACAACGTCGAACCTCCAGATCTCAATATTGTCGCGAATGGCGCTGTTTTGGATGGCTACTCCACGGCTTCCAATACGATCAATGCAGTTCCAGGTGGTATCGTTTCGGGCAACCTCTTTCCGATAGCCTTCCCGATTGATGACCCCAATGTCTTGGCCAACGTCAACGACGTCATCATGGGAGCCTTCATCAATCCGGCCAATAGTTTGGCCAATGCTCCTCGGCGCTTGAATAACCCATTAGCCATTCAAGTGGGCTTGAACAATATTGCCAACGGTTTAACCGGATTTGGTGCTGGGGAGCCATTTCCTCCTGGGGGAAACCCCGAATCGGGAGTTGTCCTTCCTCCACCGACACAACCCTTGGGGGTTCGCCTTTACGTGGCGGACACGGTGTCGAATGAAGTGCGGATCTTCAATTCGAATACCTTCCAGCCTTTAGGGATTGTTCCTGGATTGGCTTCTCCGCAGGGCCTTGGTGGCGGCGGTGGCACCATGTATGTGTCGAACTTCAGTCAAGACACAGTGCAACGCTTTGGTTTGGTTCCGGGCACCCCCCAGTTCCACACCGTGTTTGGCACAACATCTGTGGGGGCTGGCCCAACGGCTGTCTCTTTCCAAGAGAACGGCGAAGACATTCTGGTCATCAACTCCCTCGGCACCAGCATGTCAATCATCGATTTACCAAGCTTCACCGAGAGGGTGCAGTTGCCCGTGGGACAAGGGCCCACAGAGTTGGCGGTTTCAAATCGTTGGACTGGCATGGGGACAACCTTCGCTTATCAAGCGTATGTGACCAACACCTTGAGCAATACCGTTTCAATCTACGAATCAGACTCGCCATTGCTGACTGTCCCCAATGGCCCTCAGGGTAAGATGATCGAAGAAAGGTCTGGCTTCTCAGGGCCTGCCTATGGTTCGTGGACGAGAACATTGGGAGCATTCAATGGTGTTGGAGCTCAAGGCATGTATGTTGCCAACTCTTTGGGTAATTCGGTTACCTATATGGGAATGATCACTTTCAGTCTTGCTCCGAATCCTGGTTTCCCTGGTCCTCCTCCTACCCGGGTCTTCAACACCATTGTTGAATATGTTGGGGGTGGATCTGTCTTTGGCACTGGCCCCACTGATGTTGAGATCGATCCAACGACCTTTAACTTCACCAATCCCCCGGTTATCAATGCGCTGCTCGTATCCTTCCCAGGGGCGGGGCGTGTGGCATCATTTGGCGCTGCCAATGGTGTCTTGGTGGGCACCGCTGCCGTTCCTGGCAACAAGATCTTTACTGTCTTTAGTCAATGAGTCGCTAGACCGTCAGTTGCAAATTGAATAGGAGCCCCGTTCTTTTGAGAGCGGGGCTCTTCCTATGGGCACTCATCCGAGAGCAGATTCGCACTTGGTAGCTTCTTCTTTACAGGGAAGTCCCTATGTAGTTTCTGTATGATACTCGTAACACGTTGTTGCATTTGAGGTTAGCGTGTCTTCTTTACCCTTGGCATAGTTGTTGCGTTCAGGTTACGCGGCGAAGATTCTTTTTTCGATGGGGCGAACCCGGGGGATGGACGCTCTCAATCTTCGACTTAGCGAACTGACAATGGAACTCCCAAAGGAGAAAAGGAATGGACAGAGTACTACGAGGGAAGCATGTGGTGATGCGTGCTCTCTTGATCATGGCTGCAGCAGCAGGTTTCACAGCTTGCAGTGGCGGGGGTTCAGGTCGTGGGGGGGGGAGTAGTTCGCAAGCTTTAGAGCTTAGGGCTGAGCCTTCCTTTGGCACTGTAACAATGGCTGGAGGAACGGGAGTCACGCAAAGTGTTTCCGCCTTGCCTGCCACATTGGCTTCGCCATTCATTGGCCCGGCGAATTTCGCTTCGGCGACAGGAACGGACGGCAACTTCTTTGCCATCCAATTCTCCGAAGATGTGTCCCTAGCGAGTGTTCTTGGGGGTGGTATTTCCGTCAAAGGAAGTGCCAACAACATCATTTCGTTTTTCGTTGATACAGTAGGTGCCATTGACCCATCGAATGCTGTGGACGCCATGAACCCAGATGCCGTACCCGCCTTGTTGCGCATCTACTTTGATATGGGAAATCCTGGGGTGCCTTCGCCTTTGCCAACGGATGTTTACACACTGCGTTTGGCCCGAGGACTCCTTAAGAGTGCCGCTGGAGAGCAATTCTGTTCAATCGAAGATGGTGGCGTTTGTGCCAACAC
>WFTN01000301.1 GCA_015485455.1 Planctomycetota bacterium
ATTACGACACCTTGGATGAAATCCTTAGGTTGGCAATCGAAGAACATGCAGACATCGACGAAATCGTTTCTCGTGGCTATGATCGCCTCACTGCGAAAGACGTCCTGAAGAAATTGTGGCGCAACGAGTTCAAAAGAAAACAAATGCCCCCGGGTCTAAAGGTGACAAGTAAAGCATTCGGCGTGGGACGCCGTATGCCTCTCACTGGCGGTGCTCAATGGTGCAACGACGAGGATTCCTTTCTTGACTAAGAAAAGCGTAACCAAGAGACGTTTGGGATTGTGGGCCGTGGGCGTTCACGGTGGCTTAGCAACAACGATGATTGTTGGTGCCAAACTGATCGCCAAGGGTATCACTTCTGAAAGTGGTCTCATCACCGCCACTCCAGCATTCGCGGGGATCTCTATGATGCCATTGGATGACATTGTCTTTGGAGGCCATGACGTCCGCAAAAGCACAGTTTTTGAGAGCGCCTACGAAATCTATCGCGACAACGGGACCATTCCCTTGGAACCACTTTTAGAACTTAAGGAAGAGCTAGAAGAAGTGGATGCCAACGTTCGCACAGGAAGCGTCCTGAACTGCGGCAAGACCATTCAGAACTTGGCTGATCCGAAAGTTCGTCGGGCAAGGTCTTCATGCAAAGACACCTACGATCAAATCAGGGCAGATATCGCAAACTTCAAGAAACGTCACAATCTCGATCAGGTGGTTGTCATTAACTTGGCATCCACGGAGCCACCGTTGGCGACAACCAAGGATCACCAAACTCCCACGGGAATCGAACGCCTCATTCGGGAAGACCAGAAAGACCAAGTGCGAGCCAGCACTTTGTATTGCATGGCGGCTCTGAAGGACGGGCATCCCTTCATCAATTTCACTCCCAGCAATGCAGCAGTCTTGCCCGGGCACATCAAACTGGCACAAAAGAAAAATGTGCCCATCATGGGTAACGACGGCAAGACTGGTGAGACTTTGGTGAAAAGCGCCTTGGCTCCAATGTTTAAGTATCGCAACCTACCGGTCCTTACCTGGCAGGGATACAACATCTTAGGCGACCGGGACGGGCAGGTCTTGGCAGACGATACAAACAAGGCTTCGAAGATCTCGTCCAAAGATAGTGTGCTTTCAAGTATTCTTGGCTATCCTTTGCACACCCATGTTTCGATTGATTATGCCCCCAGCCTATCCGACCTGAAGACAGCTTGGGACTTCATTCATTTCAAGGGTTTCCTCGACTACAAGATGAGTCTTCAATTCACCTGGCAAGGTTGCGATGCCATCTTAGCAGCACCAGTCGCCCTCGACTTAGTGCGTTTGGCCGACTACGCCGACCGTTTGGGAGAAGGGGGGGTTATGTCTCACTTGGCCTGTTTCTTCAAAAACCCCTTGGGCACGGACGAACAAGATCTGCATTTTCAGTTCCACAACCTCATGGATTATTTGGAACAAAAGAGACAGCAAAGAAAACGCTCAAGGACAAAGAGTCCTAAGAAGATGACCCGCAAGAAAAAGCGCTAGAAATGTGGTTACAAAAGAACCCTCTGGACAACTTCATGTCCCGAGGGTTTCTCTTTTGGGTTCAGACCGATTCGCCGAAGGGGGTTTATTCGCCGTAGCTTCTTAGTCTCGAGGCCCGGCTCACACGTTCGACTGCAATCATGAAGGCTGCCAACCTCTGGTTGATACCTTCCTTTTTCGCCATCGAGCTAACGTCGCCATAAGCCTTAATCATGGTGCGATCGAGTTCTTCACGAACTCTTTCCAAGGACCAACGGAACTGTTGAATGTTTTGAGTCCACTCAAAATATGAGCAGGTCACGCCCCCGGCATTGGCAAGAATGTCAGGAACCACAAGAACACCACGGTCCGAGAGAACTTGATCTGCTTTCGGTGTGACCGGATGATTCGCAGCTTCAATCACGATTTTTGCATCGATGGAATCAACATTGTGAGCGCGAATCACTTCGCCAAGTGCTGCGGGGATAAGAATGTCGCAACTTGTGGTCAAAAGGTCCTCATTGCTCAATTCATCGGAACCGGCGAATTCGACCACAGATCCAGACTTGGTGACATGCTCAAGAAGGGATGGGATATCCAAGCCCGACTTATTGATAATGCCTCCACGAACATCGGAAACTGCGATGATGTTCGCGCCCATTTGCTGCAAAAAGTCAGCCGCAAAGGACCCGACGTTCCCGAACCCTTGAATGACGACGGTGGCACCTTTCAGGGGAACCCCCGCATCTTCGCATGCCAACTTCGTGATGACCGAGACACCGCGCCCGGTGGCCTCATTACGTCCCAGAGAGCCGCCAAGATCAACCGGTTTGCCAGTCACAACGCCCGGGGAGTGACCAGCGCTTCGACCATACTCATCCATCATCCACGCCATGATTTGAGCATTCGTGCCGACATCCGGAGCGGGAATATCCCGGTAAGGACCGATAATAGGGCGTATCTTGCGAGTGAAATCACGGGTCAGACGACGTAGTTCGTTGTTCGTGAGCTGGGTAGGGTCGCAGTTGATTCCACCCTTGGCACCGCCAAAGGGAATGTCAACCAAAGCGGTTTTCCAAGACATTAAAGCAGCGAGGGCTCTGACTTCATCTTCGTTCGCTTCTGGATGAAAGCGAATGCCACCCTTATATGGACCACGAGCACCATTGTGATGCACACGGTAACC
>WFTN01000302.1 GCA_015485455.1 Planctomycetota bacterium
CAATGGAGGTGGGCCCTTCAATGAGGGTGTGATCAAAATCTTCTGCAACTCGACCTAAGAACTGATGGGTACGGGCTCGCAGGTCATCGAGTTCGGCGGCAAAAGACACGGCACCCTGATGAAGAACAACGACGCGATCTGCCACGCGCTCGATCTCATCGAGGTCGTGACTCGCTATGATGATGGCGCGATCGCTGTCGACCTGTCGCACGACTTCGGCCAAGATTTCATCTCGGATGCCACAATCGAGCCCATCGAAAGGCTCGTCCAAAACCAAAAGTTTCGGGGCATGGGCGAGTGCCACCACCAAGGCAAGTTTGGTGCGCATACCACGAGAAAGGTGCTTCACTCTCTTGCGGCGATCTAAGTCAAAATTTTTGCACAACCTATCGGTCTCAGACCAACTCCATGAGTGATACATAGAGCCAAAGAAAGTCAGAATCGATTCGACCTTCTCATGAGGATCAAACCAAGGATCGGCCTCAACGTAGCCAAGATGTTGGCGAACCTCTGGGCCTTTCTTCCATGGGTTCATACCCAAGACTTCGATCTCGCCGCCGTTGGGTGGAAGAAGACCAATGATGCAGTCCAACAACGTTGACTTGCCGGCGCCATTGCGGCCCAGAAGTGCAGTGACACTTCCAGCAGGCACATGGATGTCGATGTCATTCAACGCTCGATGGCGACCATGGTTGAGCACAAGCTTGTGGATAGCGACGTGGTTTTCAGTCATCGTGTTGACCTTTCGATTGAGGCAGGGTCTGCTTCGAGCAGCAACCCTTCTAAAAGTGTGTGGACATCTGCGCCTTCTAGGCCACATTGCCGAGCTTTCTGGATCAGATCGCCGGCAAGCTCCTGAAGGTTTGTCCTCAGTTCGCTACGAGCCTTCGATTCGGCTTTATGGGACACGAGCATCCCAGAGCCTCTTTTGGCCTCTAGGAATCCATCCCGTTCGAGGTCGCGATAGACTTTGGCAACGGTATTGGGGTTCACCAGGATCTCACTGGCCAATCCTCGGACACTGGGCAGCATGTCGCCCTGGCGATAGCGCTTGGCAACAAGGGCGGCCAAGATGTCTTGGCGTATCTGCACCGACATGGGAGCCGGTGATTTGGGATCGGGTTTCAGCCACATAGCTGTACTATCGTGCTAGTGCAGTGGTCAACTTGAGGAGATTGTCATCGTTGGGAATCCTTGCCAAGCTGAAGAAATGAAGAGATGTGGCCGAGAATCCGGTCAGACATACGGTACCCGGTCAGATTCGCCAGTTTGTATCGCGGTAGCGATCGCAGGAAACAAGAAATCGTTGAAGGTTGATGGTGAGTTGACCGGGTACCATATGTCAACCCACAGGCTCCCTGTGAACGCTTCACTTCGGGGATCACTCCACGACGCGCCACTACTCGGTTCCATATTGTGGTTGCCCTTGTCTGGAAGGGATTGTGTGGTTTCAAGCAAAGTTTCAAAGATCACATCATGTCATCAAATCCTCTTTGACCGAGCTTGGCCTGGGGCACGGGTACCGTACCACACTCTACAACCTCACTCCCATGGCAAACGTCCCTTGCGATAGCTGCCTAAAATCAATTTCCCGACTCTTCACGATTCGACCAGCTGCGTCGACCCGCGAAAGCACATATCTTCCACAGCGCAAACTGCCAATGTGAAAGACCGATAAGTTGGTGGGAGAGAAACTCTGGGGGGAAGCAAACCGAAATCGGTCAATCTTCAACGTTTCCCCTTCTTTCAACCGCACATCAAATGTCACGTCAATTGAATACCCGGGTTCAAGTTGGAGAACAACATCTCGCGAAGTGGTCCAAACATCCTGCCATGGTTTATCGATAGATCCGAAGAAAGAAAATCCATCTCTCTGCCCAGGTGGTAGCAACCAAACCGCCGCTTTGAGCCGCACCGAGTTCCTCGGAATGGCCGGGAGTACAAAACCGCCAATGGAGTTGGTTTGAGCATTCAGTGACCGCCATTCCTTCTCATTCAGCGGATTCCGATATTGTGCCGTGACGGTCACGTCCCCTACACCTTGGCCTGTGGGGCCGAGGACGCGGCCCCGAATTCCCTTTCCCGCAAGATTGACATGGGCTCTCACTTCGCACTCACTATTCTCAACGACTTCGATACGGTCGTTCGTTAAGAAGGCGGGATGTGCGGAATTGACTGAAACCTGATACTCGCCCGCAGGCAAAGAAGCCGTCTGCATATGCTTGTCACGGCTCACAGAAACGAGGACCGGGGGCCCATTCGCATGAGGTCCCAAGGGAAAAAACGTTAGTTGCACATGATAATCTTCTTCAGACAAATCGCCAAACATCTGGGCAACTACTTTGACAGTTCCGTTCTCAATCAACGTTAAGTCAATGACATTTTCCTGATTGGAAGCAACAATGAACGGAACGCTTCTTGTTGCCCTCACCTGAGGAGTTGTACTCGCCGTCGGGGTGGATTCTACCCAAACTCTTCCCGACGGTAGGCGCTCGAAACTGCATTCGCCGTTGCTGTCCGTTACGCCTTTGACGCGGCGCCCCAACTCTTCAACTACTCCAATATGCAACCCTGCGACTGGATGCCCAGATGAATTCAGAGCGCGAACTCTGAGCACCGCTGTACATTCAGCTAGAGAAATTTTTAGGTCCCGCTCTCCGACACTCGGCAGGATCTTGATCCCCTGATGGACTTCTGAGTATTCCGGGATGGAGCCACGACGACGGTTAACGACGACATGAACCGCCTCACTATTTGTTGCCACAGAGAAAAGGCCCTTGGAGTTCGTCGAACCAACCGAAACGAGATTGGAACTTTCGATCGAAAGTTCATCTCTCAGGACGACAACCTCAACACTTTCGATCGGTTCATTGCTCTCATCCACGACCCAAACCCTGAGAAATGTTTGGTGTTTGCCATCCAAGTCTGAAGCTCTTCTTCCTGTCTTGCGGACATCCACGATGTTCGCCTCGGGCTTTCCGCCTATAGGAGATGATGATCGTTTGACCGAAGTTGCTGGATCTGTTTTCGGAACGTGGCTCCCGAGTAAGCTATCAGAAGGGGTCTCGGGAAGAACAAATGCCACAAAAATGCCGAACATGACAACAATCAAGAGCGTCGCAATTCTCGCTCTCATCGTGTCACACCAAGACCGACAATGTCGAGTCTCTTCCAACGAATATCGATGTAGTTGGAAGGATCGTGACCGATGATCCGCAACAGAATCACGCGCTGAGGAACATGTCGATTCGCACCGTATTCCAGAAGATAAGTCGCACCAATTTTGGCTTCTCCTGTTTTTACGCCCCCCGAAAGGTCTTCGGTATCAATTTCAGCGAGAAGCGAACCAGAATGAGGATTCACGATACCTTTATCGTTTCGAAAAATCTCTTGAAAAATCGAACGGCCATGGTGAATTACAGGGGGTAACATTGTCAATTTTGTTTTTGCCCCTCCCGACATACCAATCGCCAAAACGTTCTTTCCACCATAACGGCCGAAAGTGATGTCTGTTCCCAATGTCCTGAGTTCATTCTTGCAGAATAACCGCGTGTTGCCCCAGGAAGAAATTGTACGCGTTGGTAACTTCATCAAAACGCCGAAGACGGACAATTTTCCCAATTGAAGGCGGCGCGTCAGCGGGTGACACAGTGTCGGCTGCGATGTGAACTGCACGGTCATTTTTTTCTGAACACGCAAGAACGAGTAGGAGTGGGCCCAAGCAAATAAGAGATGATCGATACTTCAACGGCCATTCACTCCAATCTTCAGAAATCCATTTCAATTTGAAGAAGGCATCTAATCTTACAGCTTTCGAAAGCCGTGCACACAACTCTTGCTAATGAGTGCAGATTCCACTTCCATCGGGCCCCTTGGCACCTTTCGCCCCATCTGTATCTCCGCCTGCACCTTTCCTTCCTCCTATCCCACCGGGTCCACCTTCACCAATTCCGCCGTTTCCTCCAGAACTAGATCCGTCGCCACCCTTTCCACCAGTGGCGGGATTGCTCGGGTTTGTGGGGTCGTTCCATGCATTCCTTCCCTTGCCTCCCTTGCCTCCATCACCGGGCATGTTAGATCCACCACCGTTGCAGCCATCACCGCCGTGCGGGAATGCGGATGTACCATTAGCGCCCGCCATTCCTTGTTGACAATATGAGAAATCAGAAAAAAAGAAGAAGGCCGATCCAAACAAGAACCATGCCAAGAATGCTCTAAGTACCGACATTAGACTACTCCAAAATAGTAACTGCCTACCAAGTTGATCGAAGATGAGAACAAGGAGAAGAAGAAGCGTCATTTCTCAATTGGTGTCCGCGTTTTCAAGTTTTCAGCTTGTCCATACAGCCAAATTAATTTACTCTCGCCACTGCTCGGTAGACTTATGGCGCGAAAATGGGGATTAAAGAGAAGATATTCATGGGTAGAAGAATGAAAATGACAAGAGGAATACTTGTTTACTTGTATGTGCCAGCGCACAAACAAAGTCTGAGGCTACTTTCGAAAGATTCGTGATTCCCAGACCGAGGTCGATACCACCATTGCACTACTGGCAAGGTGTGGATGACCAAAATAATGGAATCATCGTCCTTGTTCCGACCAGTCCAGTTCCAAATGGCTACGGTGTCATTTGGTTGGATAGCGCGTATTCTCTTCGGGGTATTCTCCTTCTCAGTCTATTCGCTTGTAAGTGAACCCCGATTTATTCAGTTTGCACTCTTAAAGTTTGGAAGACTCGCAGGCCTCGAGTTTTTGGACCTCAGTGCTACGAATATGGCCATTCGAGCGATTTTGGCAATTGAATGCATGATTTCTGCTCTGTGCGTGACCAGTCTTTGGCGAATCGGAGTTTCTACAGCGTGTTGTCTACTAACAGGTTATTCGATCTATTTGGTGATGCTTTGGCAGCTCGATGGCACCGCAGCTTCTTGCGGGTGCGGCTTTTCTGCGGGCGATAATCTCCCGTGGTGGGTTGGTGTCATTCGCAATATTACCTTGATTGCCTTGTGCTCTTGGACATTGCGATTAAGGAATAGTGAACTCTAAGTCGAAAGGACGACGATGAAGAAGCATTATGGCTCAAAGACCGTGGGGTTGGCCATTGTCGGGGTATTTATTGTCGCTGTGGGATCTTGGCTTTGGATTCGCAATTCTGGCGAGTCGAACGAAGCACTTACTGGAATAGTCCGCGAATCGGATGAATCAGCAGAGCATGTTGAAGAGCCGAATGCCCAAGTTGATGATAATTTCTTGGAAATAAACCAACTCAAGAGGCGCATGGCGGAGCAAGGGAAACTGATCGCCGCACTGACCGAGAGAGTTGAAAATAGTAATCATGGAAGAGCAGGAATCGATAGCGAGTCCGAAGAATCCAAGATTGCTGAAATTCCAGCCTCGGCTCCAATTTCGCAAGTACAACTTGACTCCCAAACAAAAGATCATATCGACCTTATTGCCGAAAAGTTAAACTTCTCGCATTCCGAAAAACAAGTAGCTCTTTGGTGTTGTCGACAACTGAATGCGCAACTTGACCAGTTCGTCATTGAACCTTTTGTCGCTTCAAGTATGAAATTCAAGAGAGCGAAGGCAGAATTTGAAAGAGCAAAGTCGGCGAGCCAGGATGAATATGTTCACGCGGAAGCCCAGAAGGCGCTTCTTGCAATTCAAGTGGAATACCAACGCGAAGTTAAGCGACTTTTTCCTGATAAAGATGACCGCAATAAGATCTTCGGCCGATAATCCGAGCCTCTATGAGGCCAAGCTGACGTGCTGGGAAAAACATCGGCACAATTGATCTATCGGATTAGGCCTTTGCCGATTCTGACCTTTGGCCGCGAGAGCGGACATCCAGCTTTGCTACAGAAGTCCATTCAGTAGCTCACTTTGAACGTCGGTGAATCCTCTGGTCTTGATCGCCGTCTATCATACAGTTTTGTCGTGCTTATATTCGAGTGGCCCAACCATTTCTGCACGTAAGCAATGTCGGCGGCGTTTTCGAGAGCATTGGTGGCGGCCGTCGCTCGAAGCGAGTGCAAACACAAGCCATCCAACCTCACGCCGGCTTTCTTGGAGTAGCTCTTAATCATGGTGTAGAGCCCGTTGCCGGAGATTGCTTTGTCGAGATCTCCAGTCACGTTGTTGCGAACAGGCCGAAAGAGAGGGCCTTTCCGATCTTCCTCGTGGCCGGCCGCCTCAAGGTACTCCGAAATGGCGGTGATGGCTGCCGGATGCGCCGGCACATATCTTGTTTTTGATCCTTTACCTTTAACCGTGAAGTGCAAAACACCACGGCGCTCCGTGAGACTTCCCACCTTTAGGTCCGCAACCTCTGTCCTTCGCAGCGCATGAAACAAGTAGGCCGCAATGATGGCGCGATCGCGCTTGGCTTTTAACGTATCACCTTCAGGGGCCTTCAAAAGTAACCTAGCCTGGTCATCAGAGAGCGCCGGCGTCTTTCCTTCGTTGTTATCCGCCGATGGGCGTTTCACGCCAGAGACTGGGTTATGCTCAACAGCGTTTTCATTGCACAGATAGTCAAACAAGGAAGAAACCGCCGACAACTTGCGGCGCATGGTAGCCGGGGCAAGAGATTGGCCTTCTAAGGCTTTTCGCCAGGCAATGATGTGAGCTCTTGTCACTTGGCGAAGCTCAGAGGGGTTTTCAATGCCGCAAAAAGCAATGAAAGCCTCGACATCAGATTTGTAGGCTCGCTTGGTGTTGGGGTTATCGATATTCGCCAACCAGATCATCGCCGCCGGTACTTCCGCCAACTCATGAAATTCAGCGTTCGAGAGCAAGCGTCCCGATCCGTCATTAACAACTAAGTCACCTTTATTTACGATATCGACCATGCCCGCCCCACTCCGTCTTTTAATGTTGATAATGTATTTTATCACTATTAAAGAGGGCGGTCAATCGAGAAGTCAGCTTATGGCTCGCACGCCCCTAATGGGAGCGTGCCGCCCACTCCCGAAGTACCGACTCCGCCATGAACTTGGCAGAACCCAACCAAAGAGTATATTCGTAGTTCAGGCGACCCAACGACCGGAAGATCTCGCGCCCAAAGTGGTGACGACGAAAGGAATTCATTCATGCGAAAGTACGCATTTTGGAACAATAAAGGCGGCACAGGAAAGACGAGCCTACTTTTTCAATCGGCAACGATGTACGCCGAATCCCACCAAAAGCAGCAAGTCTTAATCATCGACGCTTGCCCGCAAGCAAACCTCTCCGAACTACTTTTAGGCGGGTTAGTCAGTGGCGGGAGTGATTCATTACAGTCTCTCCAACAACAGTCGCCTCGCAGGACAATTGGCGGTTATTTTGAATCTCGGCTTCCTTCGCCATTCACAAAACCGGAAATTGACGTTGCCGAGTTCCTGTCAAAACCCTCGGAAAGCAATGAGGCGATCGCAGGCAATATTTCATTACTTGCCGGCGATCCTCTCTTGGAGCTGCAATCTAA
>WFTN01000303.1 GCA_015485455.1 Planctomycetota bacterium
ATTGTATTTAGACTTTGTGCCCAATTCCCTGGTTGGCGGTGTTCCCCCATTGGTGGCAGATCCAGAAGATGCTCTCATTATCATCGATCCAGTGGCCACAAACACCACATCCAACGCATTTGCTCTGCTCATTGCAAACGAGCTCAACGACTATTGGCGCAAAAATGGTTTGGGCTATTCCGTTCATGTCCGGGAAGACGGCAAGAACAAAGAAAAAGGCCATGACGCCACCATCGAAATCACTTCGCCAGGTTTAATCAGCAACATTTACGCATCGGGCGACTCTTTGACACCACCATCCACCGAGGTAACAGCCTCCCCAGGGATCTCCTTCAATCCTTCTTTGGGCAATGCCACCCAAAGGTTAACCGCCGCCTTCCCAGGAACGACCAACGCTCAACTACGTATCAACAACCAAGACCCCAACGATGACCCAGCCCACCAAGTAGAGGTTTTCGCCCCTGGACCTCTGAAATTCACCTTTGACTCTGGGAGTAACCCCTTCCAGCCCGTCACCTTCCTCCTGTCATCCTTCTATAATCCTGAGAACGTCCCTTCTTCCTTCGTGGCCTTCCCCGGAAGCCTGGACATTGGCACGTTTTCTGGGGGATCATTTCAAAACATCACTGTTGTCGCCGACAGCATCTTCGGCGGAACCGGTAGTTTCTTGGATGGGTTCTTCTTTACCAATGCTCAAGGAATCCTCGACTTCCAAGTGACCTTAGGTTTGCCCCAAGTAGGAAACAACGTCGGGGCTCAGGGTATCATTGCTGACCCAACCATTGCCCCCGTTGGTCTGAGTTTCACCCAAGCCGCCGACATCAACTTCTCCGTGGGATTCGAACAAACCTTACCCTTAGGCGACAACGGCAACATGTCAGTGCCCTTTATCCAGGGAACGACCTTCGATTTCTTTGGCGCCACCTATACGTCTGTCGAAATCAGCGCCAACGGTTACGTGACTTTCGGTGGAGCCCCCGGATTCCCCAACGATAGCATTGTCGATCCGGCAGTTGCCCTATCGCTTTCTCCGGCCATCTTTGCCAACTGGAGCGATTGGGATACCACAGGTGTTGGCGTTCAGGTGAGACAATTCGGTGCCGAATTTAAGATCAGTTGGGGCACTATCCCTGCACCCATCTCTCATGCTGGAGGTGCAACGGACTTAGGAGCCTTTTCTCTTAGTTTCTTCCTAAACGTCCCACCGGGAGTTGCCCCGCGAAACCAAAACCAAGCTGTGGACGGGGCTGCCTCAGTGGCGGCCAGTGCGGGCAGTATTTTCATAGATACGCTACTTTTGGACGATGGCAACATCGTTGCAACATTCGATGGTTTGACTGGAGTTTCTCCGGGGCAACTCCCTCCCATGGGCACCGTGACCAACCGCAACTTCGATAACCCCATATTCCCTTCCTTGCCCGGACAACCATGGCTCATGCAAGCTGACCGTTCTGGACAAGCTCCGTCCCGCCTCCCTGTTGCCTCCGGCGGTCCCGCCCTCTACAACAATGGCCGAACCAATGAAGGTCGTAGTGTCTCCTTCTTCCCAACACCGGTAACAGGTCAAGCCAGTTTCGCTGCCATTGCCGATGACCATCCGATCGATGACCTTCAAGGTGCAGACATAAGTTCAATCTTGGTGACCTCATCATCAATGGGGCCCATCAACTTCACTTTGATCGGCTACTTTCGCTACCTTTATAGTTTCTCAAACTCGCAGTCAGCCCCAACCTTGGAGCTAGTCGAGGTAGGCACCCAAAACCTCTTGGCAACGGTCAACATCCTCAGCCTGATGACCCCCAACGGTGCTCAAGACGCGGGTATTCTCGTCGCAGCTCCGATGACAACAGCCATCCAGCCTGGTTATCGTCCTTTTGAGGGAGTCCATGTGGCAATTCCCACCAACGGACTCACAGGCATCACTCCAGGAACAAGCGCACGGCTTAAATTGACTTTGCCGAACGGTTCTATTCTGCTGTCCCGCGACACCATCCTGCTCAACTAACTAAGGGTTAGATCAGCCCGGCGATCGTGCCGCCGACAAGAGCGCACATCGCGTTCACAAGGGAGCCACCGTGCTTCCCCAAGTAGGGCTGAATCGTCGCCCCGAAAACACTGTCTGCAAAATTGCCGATCACGCCAGCAACAAGCAAGAGCAGAAAGTTGTGATGATAACCTCCAGTGAGATCGACCATCGCTAAGGCGATGAGGGCGGCCCCCATGAGTCCGCAAAGGGTTCCGGGCCAAGTCACTGCCCCATCGGTTCCGATTTTCACTTGTTGCCAGGTCAAAACATCTCGGGGATTTCCCCCCAGGTAAGTGCCCCACTCGCTTGCCATGGTGTCGGCACAAACTGCAGCCAAACTTCCTCCGGCCATCAAGGCTGCCAATTCTGGATGCAGCAAACTTGGGGAAAAGTAGCCAACAAGAACAAACATAGCCCCAAAGCCACAATTCGCCACAGCATGAATCCAGCTTCTTGGGCCCTTCTCGTTCTGAAAGACCCCCAACGATTTTTTCTTGCCAGCACCGAATTTCGAACTCCAGAGTCCAAGGAGCACAAAGGTAGCGAAGCCAAAGAAGGGTCCCAGGTTTGCTGCCAAGGCAAAAGTGAACGCCAAAAGAGATCCGGAGACGGCACCACTTTTCGTCACGCTCTTGCTCAACCAAAAACCGCAGCCGAGACTCAAAGAAACGAAGATGGCCCACCCTAGGCTCACAGGACAGCCCCCAACAGTGCCACAACGAGAGCTACCGATTGCCCGATGGCAAAATTATCGGCTAGGCGCCAAGGCACACTCTCCACCAGGGCTCCTGTGAGACTGGCCACCATGGCAAGAGCCAAACTCTCTCCCCAGGCGAGATTTTGTTGCAGACAAACCAAGATTCCAGGAGGACAAGCAAAGACGACAAATGCCAACAGACCATTCCAAGTCTTGGCCCCATTCCATGGCAGAGATTCCCCCGAAGTCCTCTGGCCAAAGAAAGCCGCCGCTGGGTCACCACAAGCCAGGACAACCCAAGCGACAGCTATAGGAAGCGTTGCTTCGCGATAGATAGCGAACAGAAAAGCAATGGTGGCAGGATAGAGAACGATACCGCCAGTCCAGCCCTCCCCTGAACGATACATATCCTTGGCCAAGGTTGTCCGGGGTAGAATCACGCCGTTGACGAAAACCGCAAAAAGACAAATGAGGAGCCCGAGGCGCCAGTCAATGAAAGGCAACAAGAAGGCCAAACTCCCAAGCAGGAGATGGACAATTCTTCTTGTTGTTTCCTGAGATGAATTCACGGGGCACCCATTTATCGACTCAATAGACTCTTGCCATTGCGCTCATCCCCCATGTCTTCAGAGTGACCAGCCCAGGAGAGAATCGTCGGCGCCACATCAACAACCCGAGGATACGGGCGCTCAATTTTGAACGTCGAAAAGAAGATCCCCGGCACTTGAGCAGGATCAACACTACAGTGATCGGCGCTCCAGGGGCTGTCATTTTCGAAGATGACAGGTTCATCGACACCACCTAAGCAACTTTGCCAAGAAACTCGATATCCCCGATGAAAACCAACATAGATTTCAGCTCGCCCCCCCGGGACCTGATCGGCAGAGTATATTTCTGCGCCCAAACTTACAGATGCTACAACCGCTCTGCCTTTGTCTTCCAAGGCATTCAGGGCCTTGCTGATTTGCGCCAAAATCTGGGGAGCATCAAGGTCATCAACGATACCCCCAGGCTCTCGACCTTTGCGATTCAGATAAATGCGACCCAATCCTAAAGAGTAAGCCTTTGTCTTCGCCCAATCGATATGAGGCAAAGTCACACCCTCCCGCATCTCCGTGTTCAACTTCCGCTTGCCAACTCTCGACTTGAGAACAAGGAGCCCTTCCTTGACCAAGAGCGAATTGAGATTCACCGAGCGTTTCCATGGGGCCATGCCATGGTCTGAGACGACAATCAGGTCATCTCCTTCTTTCATGTACTGCTTTCTGACTAAGCCAACGAATTCGTCTACTCGTTTGTAGACTTCCGTGATCTCGTTCTTGAAGCGGGGGTCAGCCCGGCCATCTTCCCCCCTATAGCCATCAAACTCGTAACGCGCGAACATGTGCTGGATCCGATCAGGCACCGTGAGAATACAAGTGACAACCCGCGCGTCTTTTTTCTCCAACTCATGGAGTGCCAGCTTCTCTTGGTCATCCCAAACTCGCTTCGCATCGGAAAGAAAAGAAGCATCATCCAAGACTCTGTCCTTGAGAGCATTGGTGGCGCAAGCCCATCCAACGGTCTTAAAGGCCCGGTTCGTGGCACGAACTAAGTCTGCGGCATAGTCATCGGGATGACTGATTTTTAGCCCCTTGGGCAAACGAGTTGGGTCCAAATTGATGGGATCGAGATAGAGACGAACCCGTTCATCGAATTCCAGAAGTTTGAAGCGAGAAAACCCTTTCACGTTCACCAAGCTGCTCATCTTGAAGGTCACCGGAAATATCTCAGACCAAGTGCCTAAGGGAACCTGCACGGATTCGATGCCATTGGTGACGTAGACCACACCGTTGTCTCGTCCCAAAGTAATCGCCAAGTGAGCTTTTGAAGAAGTGCCGTCGGCGGCAACAATGTCTACCGGACCTTCCACTTCAATGGGCTCAAACTTTCCGTCCTGAGACTCTTTGTCTAGGTAAATCAAGGGCTTCACAAAGCCCCCGGTTTCCGTGGTATCCTCCCGAACGATGTCATCGCGAAAAATCGTCCAATAGCCGAACGTCCCTAAAGCATCCGGCACACCCAATCCAGCCAAAATTGTGCCATGATCCAAGTGTGGGGCCGGAAAACTGCAAGGTGCTAACATCGTTGCCGTCGGAACACCCTTGGCATCCAAGACCTCCCACCATGCTTTACCTTGCCTCAAGTTCTTAGGCACAGGTTTTCCGTCCGGCAAACTAAACTCAGACAAAGAAATCAAACCGGCCACAGCGGCAACCATGAGCACCTTCAGAACGAATTTGCCATTCCAACCACGCTTGCGGTAGTCCCGAACGCCGAAGAATCCAAGGACCAAGAAAATAGGAATCAAGACGAAGCGCCGCGTCTGCTTGGACGCCATACCGGACCGATCCGTCTCCTTGGACACCAAGGAAGGTTTGATACGTACATCACCAGCAGAAAAATCCCGACGCAAGAAACCATCAATCCCAGTCGCCCCAGGGTTAAGCCCCGTAGTTAAAGCAGACCAAGAAACCGGTGAAATCGCTGGATTGGTCGTCGCAAGTTTAGAGAAAGTACCACCTTTCGCCAGCTCAGAAAGATTGGGCAGATCCCCACCTTCCATCATCTTTTCAACCCGGCCGAAATCCAAGCCGTCAAAACCCAGAACGATGAGCCTCTTTCCTTCAGACTGAGCGAAGGAAACCTGCAATAGACTGAAAACGAAAAGGGCGACAAGAAGGCCCCGTTTGATGTGATTCAAAATCACACTCCCTTTTTGAGGCGCGTGTCGATCCATCCCCACACACCTTTTTTTTGTTCAATAATACTGCGTGCGCCCAAGTACTGGCCGAGGTTCTGCCCCAACGAATAAAAGGGAACTTTTGCCCACCAGATCAGCTTTGCGAAGATTGAAATCGGAGCCCGACGAATCGTGCCCCCAAGATGCTTTGTGCCGCTGAGGGTAAACCTAAAGACATCCGAGAAACGCTGCACCAAGTGCATTCCCACCAAATCGTGAAGGTTTTGGTGGTCTAAGTACACACGTTTGAATTCGTACCAAATCGAATTGTTGTGACTGTGTATCACAACGGCAGAGGGGTCCATCACCAACTTGTAGCCACTCAAGATTGCTTGCTTTCCCCAGGCCACATCTTC
The DNA here is from genome assembly GCA_015485455.1 of Planctomycetota bacterium. GTDB lineage: Bacteria > Planctomycetota > DRQF01 > S139-23. The sequence goes on from WFTN01000303.1 coordinate 5,862, forward strand.
GCCGAACTGCCGCCGCTCAAAGGGGATCTTGGCCATAACCGATTTACGGACACAACTGGCCACATCATCGAAAGCAATCTTCAAGTAGCGTTCCATGGGAGGAAGAGCTTCATACTCAGCCCGGCTCCTGATCTGCTTTATGAGTTTACTACCTTCTCCTTTGGTCCAACCCCGCAACCGGTCGATCTGGAAGGGATTGCAGTCTTCCCGGGGCAACTGATGGCAATACGCCCCAGCAACTTCTGGATCGTCAAAGTTGGCAACCAAGGTGGACAGCCAATTCTCATCATGAGGAATGGCGTCATGGGTCAGCAGTGCCACAATTGCCCCTTTGGCCTCTTGAATCGCTCGATTGCGTGTTAGACCATGATTGAATTCACGACTAGGGATCTGAATCAAACGTACATCATATTCAGCGATGACATCCAAAGTTCCATCCGTTGAACCCGAATCAATAATCAGCACTTCATAAGGAAAATCTGTCTTTTGCTCAAAGACCCCTCGGATGACTCGCTTGAAGGTTTCCCCGCCATTGTAGGTCGGAATAAACACCGTGACTGGAACGCCCAGAGAATCTTTGCGATGCGCCGGGCACAGGGGTTTCAAAGGCAATGAGTCAACCTGAGAGGGGTCGTGCCCAGCGTGCCTCAGTGCTTCACGGTAGAGATCGGCTGTCTCTGTGGCACAGCGCTCAATCCCCTTCACCACATGGCCGCGATTTCGCATCTGCTCCAGAAGAGCGGGACTTTGTATGAGTTCTCTCAATTTCTCGGCTAGGTCTTGAGCATTGCCTGGTTCGAAGAGAAGGCCATCTTTGCCGCTGGCAAGGGCTTCTCTCATTGGTCCTTGATCGGCAGCAACGACAGCGCAACCAGATAAAAGGCCTTCCCGGATCGTAAGACAGAAACTCTCCCACCACAGAGATGGTACAACCAAAACATCAATTCCTTCCAGAATCGTTGCCAGTTCACTCTGATCGTAGGCCCCCACGAAACTCACCTGGACGCCGGGCTTGATCAAAGCCCTCAAGCGATCGAGATAGCCCGTATCACCATGAAAGTTGGGAGCTTCGCCGTAGATGCTCAATTCAAGGGATGAGCTGCCCAAGAGGTTGAAAGCCTCAATAAGAACTTGAACGCCCTTGCTCGGAATGACACTTCCGATGAACCCGATTCGCTTCAGAGGGGCTGCCCCATCTCGGTTGCGATACAACAAGTCTCTGTCCAGACCGTGGGGCAATGCCACAAGGCGTTCGGCCTTCAAGTCAAATTCCAACATGCGATCTCGGTGAAACGCGCTGGGGCAGATCATCAAGTCACAGAGACCGAGCATGCTCAAGATGTGAGAATCCCAGTTGCGCAGACTCTGAGGGGCCTCTTCAACCAGCATGCTCATGACAGAGGACTGAGTGCCCGGCTCTGCTTTGGAAAAAAAATGAGGCCAAAGGTCGGAGAGGCATTTGTGACATTTGACACGATCAATGGTGGCACAAATCTCTAAGTTGGTATCGATCCGCTGTCCCCGTGGACAAACCATCCAGAAATCATGGAGCGTCATGACCAATGGAAGGTCGCGATTCTTTGCCACTTCGATAATACTGGTGGACAGGCAAGTCAGATGGTGGACATGAACTAAGTCGGGTTGAAACTCTTCGAGCAAAGTCGAGAAGAGCCCGTCGATGTTTGGGTTCTTGTAAATCCACTCGAAAGAGGAGGCGTCTTGAAAGTTGTAATTTATCCTCTCGACAGAAACACCATCGACAACGATGGCGTCACGATCATAGTCAGGACGTTCCACGTCGCCGCAGCGCGTGAAGATCAAGACATTATGCCCCATCCTCTGCATTTCTCTTGCC
>WFTN01000304.1 GCA_015485455.1 Planctomycetota bacterium
TTTACGAAGCACCCACGAAAAAAAGTGGGTAAACCCACTTCTTGATGCGTTGCGGCTGCGAAGGAACCAGCGCTTGAGCTCGGCTGACCTTTGGTCATTCTGGCCGAACCGTCATGATTGGGGAATTCCACAATCTCTAGCGCATGGTCGTCTCCATTGCCAAATTTGAGAAACTCGTCTCAAACCGCATCATTTCGAAGGATTTACGGCCTACGTTAGCCGTAACAAAAAGCCGATGAACGGCCTCATCAGATGGGGCGGTCCTCCGGCTTGCTGTAAGGAAGTTAACCAAGTCTCAGATGAAAGGCCAGCATTCACATTGTTTCCTGGGCCGTCCTTTTTTCGGGAAACAGACACTTTCTCACTGGGCCCTACTGCAAATCTGATTTTGTGGGACAATAGCCGCTGGATGGAGGATTCGCTATCCTCAACCAAGGTTTTTGGTAAACTATTTTGCTGTAAGCACTTAATAAGGAACCACGCCCTGTGGAATCGCCCTTTCAGCTCAAAATTGACCCAGATCGCATGGCTAGACGGCGGGCATTTGCTCTGCTAGCGACAGCGGCCCTTTTGAGTGCCCTCACCGGATTACTCTTCGTGATGATCTGGAAGAATTATGTGAAGGGGCTCGAACCCGAGTATTTTCGTGACCAAGGGGCTCAGTGGGGGGAAGAATTCCAGCGCCGTCTTCGCAACCAAACCAACCGCATTATGGCGAGTGCTCGCCCTTTCGAGATCGTTTCCTGGGAGGAGAATGTCGGCAACAAAATGATTGCGTACTTTGAAGATGAGTTTCGCCGCAATCCTTCATTGCGTCCACGGCAAATCGCTTTGCTTTTTCGAGAGCCTGGTGGGCCTTTTCGTACGGGTCGTAAATTAGGCCGGGATCTTCCCAGATCGCCCCGGGCCAAGGATTTCCGCCATCACACGGAAAGTGGTTTGGACATCGCGGTGATGGATTCCGAAAATTTGGTCGCCGTGGTGGTGGAGGGGCCCGTCAACAATGTTGGCGAAGAAATCAAAGGCAATCTCAGGTTTCGTTTAACGGTGGAGTTTCGGCCCTTTCATTTGATGATTGGCAAAGGGACATCCTATGCCGTACTCCTCGTTATCAGCTACCTAGTCATTATCTATTTCTTGTTCATCCAAGTGTTCCGTCTGGGACGTCGCCAGATGAAGTTGGCCTTATCTGCGAAAGAGAAATCGATTCGCCTCAAAGCCATTTCATCGGTGGCTGAGGGTATCGCCCACGAAGTCCGAAATCCTCTCAATGCCATCTCTCTTAACGTTCAATACATGGAGAAACTGGGGCAAAAAAGTGGCATGGTTCCCCAATCTGGGGACTTCCAGCGGGTCTATCGCGAACTCGGCAAGATCCGCAAAGTCATCGACAACTTCGTTAATTTTGCCAAGTCTCGAGATTTAGAGATCTCAAGATGGTCGATGTCTGAGGCGGTTGATACCTGTTTGGAGGATCTGGCCCAAAGGCTTGACAAGGGCTCCATTACCATCAATCGGGAGGATTCCGGGGATCTTGAGATTGTTGGCGATCGGCCCAAAATCATCCAAGTCATATCGAGCCTGCTCGAGAACGCTATGGATGCCATGGGAGAGGTAGAAGAGAAGGTGATTGACTTGGAACTCACGGGCTCTCCTGATGCCGTGTGTTTGGCTATTCGAAATCGCGGTGAAACACCTGGGGATGAAGTGATGAAGAATATGTTTGATCCCTATTTCACCACCCGCAGCTCATCTTTGGGGTTAGGTTTGACGTTGGCCAAGACGGCGGTTGATTCTCATGGTGGCAGAATTGCCGCCACTGGAGCCCCTGGAGGAGGACTTCTGGTTACGGTGACCCTGCCCAGAGAGTTTTAGGTTCCAATTGTTGGTGGCGGTTTCGGATCTCAGTTGAGATCCGTATCATGAGTGTCAAGAACCAAGAGGACTAACGTGACCGAAAATCGCATTCTTATCGTTGACGATGACCCTGGCCAGGCGGACTCCCTTCGCCGGGTCCTTTTGCTAGAGGGGTTTCGTGCGGATTGCGTTTTTTCTCCGGAAGAAGCGATGGTGTCCATCGCCGACCGCAAACCAGATGCCATTGTCTCTGATTTTCGGATGGGAGAAGTCAATGGCCTCGATTTCTATCGCCAAGTTCAAGCTATTCACCCGGACATGCTTTTTATCTTGGCCACAGGCTATGGCACTGTTGAAACGGCCATCGAAGCTTTGCGCTTGGGGGTCCATGATTTCCTTACCAAGCCCATCGATACTGACGAATTGGTGATCAAGCTCAAGAAAGCACTTAACTATCAGAGCTTGCAAACTGAAAACACGCGCCTGAAAGAACAGATCGCCGGCCTTGCTGAGCGTCCTTGTATCATTGGGAACTCAGCGGCGATGAAATCGATCCTTGAAGAAGTCTCTCAAGTGGCAAATAGCGTGGCCACTGTGCTGGTAGAAGGGGAAAGTGGCACCGGTAAGGAACTCATCGCCAAGACGATTCACGCTGACAGCCCTCGCTCTCACGGTTCTTACATCAAAGTGAACTGCGCAGCGATACCAGAGAATCTCTTGGAAAGTGAACTCTTCGGCCATGAAGCCGGGGCCTTCACAGGGGCGGTTCAAAAACGAGTGGGGAAATTTGAGCTTGCAGACGGCGGTTCAATTTTCTTGGATGAAGTCGGGGAGATGCCTCTCCATCTTCAGCCAAAACTGCTGCGCGTTTTGCAGGAGCGAGAAATTGAACGTGTGGGTGGCAGCGAGACTATCAAGGTTGACGTGCGTGTTATTGCCGCCACCAACCGCGACTTGGAAGAGATGGTGAAAGAGGGCGATTTTCGCAAGGACCTCTTCTATCGTCTCAATGTCATCCCGATTCGATTGCCATCCCTTCGTGATCGCATGGAAGATGTCTTGCCAATTGCCAATCATTTCCTCTCTCGATTCTCTGAACAAAACGGGCGGGATCTGTCCGGCATCGGCGATGAGGCCTCGAAGAAACTTCTTGGTTACAGTTGGCCGGGTAACGTACGCGAGCTTGAAAACTGCATGGAACGTGCGGTGGTTTTGGCTCGTGGTCATGAGTTGGCCGCAACCGATTTTCATTTTTCTGACGAACCCGTGGCGGCAGGCATCGATTCTCTACTCGAACGCTTGCTCACCACGGACATGAGTTTGAATGAGCTGGAACGACGCATCATCTTGATGGCCTTAGAACGTTGCGATGGCAATGTGTCAGAAACAGCTCGCAAGCTAGGGATGACCCGCCGTTCGTTGCAATATCGGGTAGAGAAAATCAAGAGTGATGATGAAGAGGATGCTCATGATTGACTTTTCGGTCAATGGCAAACCCTATCAAGGGGAAGCTGGCATGACAGTTGCCGACCTGCTCAAACAACTTGATCTCAAGCACCAAAGAATTGCTGTTGAGGTCAATGAAGATGTCTTATCGAAAACGGTCTTTGGGACCACAATCCTGGAAGAGGGCGACCAAGTTGAAGTTGTCTCTTTTGTTGGCGGAGGTTGAAGTGCATTTAGCTGAAGAACCACTGAAAATTGGCAAGTATAGTTTTGACTCCCGTTTGTTCTTGGGTACTGGCAAGTACAAAACCAACGAAGAGATGGTCGCTTGTCTGGAAGCTTCTGGGACCCAATTGGTCACCGTTGCTGTGCGCCGAGTTGATTTGAACGACAAGAGCGACGCCTCTTTCTTGAATCACATTGATCTGAGTAAGTACAAGATCCTTCCCAACACGGCCGGTTGCTATACCGCCAAGGACGCCTTACGAACCGCTCGTTTAGCCCGGGAGGCTCTCGATTGCGACTTAATAAAACTAGAAGTTCTTTCTGACGAGAAGACTTTGCTGCCAGAGCCTATTCACACATTGGAAGCAGCAGAAATCTTGGTGAAGGAAGGTTTCACCGTGATGGTGTACACCTCTGATGATCCAATCATGGCTCGGCGTTTGGCCGACTTAGGGGTGGCCAGTGTCATGCCTGCGGGATCGCCTATCGGCTCGGGGCAAGGAGTTCTGAATCCCAATAACATGCGCATCATTTTGGAGACGATCGACGTTCCCGTCATCGTTGATGCTGGGGTGGGGACGGCTTCCGATGCCGCTTTAGCGATGGAGTTAGGAGTCGATGGTGTTCTTTTGAATTCCGCCGTCGCCCAAGCCAAGGATCCTGTCGCCATGGCCATCGCAATGAAACAAGGGGTGACCGCTGGGCGCTTTGCAGCCTTTGCTGGGCGCATTCCTAAGAAACTCTATGCCAACGCATCGTCACCAATGGAAGGTCTGATGGCACCATCGCCACGGAGCAGCTAGATGACAGATGGCTTGCTATTGGTGGGGGCGATTCTAATCGCTCTTGTCGGCGTTTACAGCTTGTGGCGACAAGGGACATGGCCAAAGGGATGGCCTGTCACGGGAGAACCAGTTATACTTGGCGCTCTTGGGCTCATGGTCTATCTTGCCTTTCAAATTGCCGGCGGATTTGCTGTCAATAAGATTGGCGGCGACCCGGCGAAGCTTCATCTCGTGCATGGGGCATTGCGCTTCGTCTGTGTGGCGATCCTATTTGTGATCGTCAAGTTTTTGGTTCATCCGCGCGATCCTATGAACCAATTGAAGCCCCCGTCTTGGTCGGCAGTTGGCTATGTTCTGCTGCCTTACCTTTTGATTCTACCGTTGATGTTTCTCATCTCACCAAAAACCGAACAACAAGCTGTTCTTGACCTTCAGGCATTGACCGGCTTCTTGCCCAAAGCCTATTTGTTTTTTGGCATCGTTCTGGCCGCTCCTTTGTGGGAAGAACTCTTGTTTCGTGGTTTCTTGCAGGGTGCAATGAGACGATCTTACCCGGCGAGTTTGTCGGTTTTGGTCACGGCGGCGTTCTTTGCTTTTGTTCACGAAGAGAGCGTTCGTATTCCTGTCTTTTTCTTGGGGCTTTTGCTTGGGGCCGTCTACGAGAAGAATCGAGGATTCTGGGCACCCTGGCTCATCCACGCTTTGAACAATCTCATTACCTACGTCTATGTTGTGAATGGAGGAGGGCATGCGTAAGCCGCACTTGATCGAAAAAGACGGTGTTTTCTTGGCAGACAATTGCACCGTGGTCGGAGATGTGACACTGAGTTCTCATGTTTCCGTCTGGTATGGCGCAGTGATTCGTGGGGATGTTGCCCCCATCGCTGTTGGTGCCA